>JACNJI010000263.1 GCA_014382645.1 Verrucomicrobiota bacterium
CGAATAGATGGCACAGACCGGTCTCATCCCTTTGGTCGCCATTCCCGCGGCGAAAAGTACGGCGTGGTTTTCCGCAATGCCAACATCGAAAAAGCGATCGGGAATTGCTTGTTGCAAGGCGTTCAGCCCCGGCCCACTAGGCATTGCGGCCGTTATGCCCACGATTCGTTTGTCTTCCGTTGCGAGGCGCGCGAGGCATTGGCCAAAGACATCTTGATATTTCGGAGGAGATCCCGGGGCTGTTGGCTTGGATAGACCGTTTATGGGATCGAATGGACCAGATCCATGCCACTTTTCAGGCTCTTCCAATGCTACGGGAAAGCCTTTCCCTTTCTGGGTGAGAAGGTGTAGCACCACGGGTTCATCCGATTCCTTGGCAAATTCGAAAAAGTGAACGAGGCTTTTGACGTCGTGTCCATCGATCGGGCCGATGTAACGAATGCCGAGCTTTTCAAAGATGCTGGAAGGGGCTAGAAGCTCTTTGGTGTCGCGTTTTGCTTTGGATGCCAGACGGATCAGGGAACGACCGCCGGGGAACTGATTGAGGAACGATTCCGCGTCCTTGTGCAGGCGGGTATAAACTGGATTGGTAATCAGCTCGTTGAAATAGCGAGCCATAGCCCCTACGTTTTTTGCGATAGACCATTCGTTGTCGTTCAGGACGAGAATGAACCGTTTGGTGGACTCGGCAATGTTGTTGAGAGCTTCCAAGGTTATGCCGCAAGTGAAAGCCGCATCCCCTGCGATGGCCACGACATGTTCGTCATCGCCATTCAGGTCTCGAGCCACGGCCATGCCCAGTGCGGCCGAGAGACAGGTGCCCGCATGTCCTGCACCGTAAGAATCGTGCTCACTTTCTTCGCGAGTGAGGAAACCACTGAGACCGTCTGTTTTTCGGATTTTGTCAAATCTCTCGTCGTTGCGTCCAGTTAACAGTTTGTGGACGTAACCTTGGTGGGCAACATCCCAGACAAAACTGTCTTTGGGGGAATCGAAGGCGAGGTGCAGGGCAATAGTCAATTCCACTACGCCCAGATTCGGGCCTACGTGTCCTCCATTTGTGGAGGTGGCGGAAATAATTCGAGCACGGATTTCCTCGGCTAATGTGTCAATTTCCTCATCGGAAAGATTCCGGAGATCTTTCGGATCGGTAATAGTTGAAAGTACAGAGGAATTACTCATTCGTGTCTTGCCCCATTGGTTCGGCAACCATTTGACCGTCTTTTTCTCGGACTTCTTTAATTTTAAGCTCGGCCAGTTCAAGACGTTTACGACAATTCTTGAGCAACTTGGCACCCTCTTCATAACGGTCGACGAGTTCAGCTAGTGGGGCACTGCCACTTTCCATCGATTCGACCAATTCATCCAGTCGTTTCATGGCTTCTTCGAAACCAAGTTCATCTTCTGCCAGTTCCTTTGTTCCAGTGTCATTCATGTAGCTAAATAATTTCTTACCTTTCGTAGGGAACCATATTCTGATCGCCTATGTAGTTTCGGGCAATGCTTTTCGCCTCCTGTTTTCCATCGACTAAATGCCGGTCGGAGGTTAGTTTCAATCAGCTTATGATTAGCGCCTTATCAGTTATTCTTTTGTTTCTAGGTCTTCGGACGATAGCGGAGACGTTTCTAAATCTGCTCAATGCCAATCACGTGTCCAAGCTTCGAGGTTCCCTGCCCGAATGCCTGGAGGGAATAAGTGACCAGAAGACTTGGCACCGCACAACCGAGTACTCGCTCACCAAAAGTCGCTTGGGATTATGGGAAGAATGGTATGGTGCCCTCGTGTTCGCTTTGGTCGTGGCTTTCTTTCTGCCGTGGGCCTACGATGTTTTTGGTGGAGCAGGAGCTGTCGGCCCTTGGCGAGAGGCTTTGGCCGTGTCGGTCATCCTTGTATTACTTCAAGTTCCTGAACTGCCTTTCGAATGGTATAGTCAGTTTCGTGTGGAGGAACGCTTCGGATTCAACAAGTCCACGATTGGGCTGTGGGTGAAGGATAAGCTGAAAGGAGTCTTGCTGGGGTTCGGGCTCATATACTTGTTGGTGGGAATACTGCTCTTGATTCATCGAGAGTTGAGCCAAGTCTTTGAGCATTCTTGGTGGCTTTGGGGATTTGGTGCGTTTTTTGGATTCCAACTTCTTCTTTTCGCTCTTTGGCCTATGTTTATTCTTCCGCTTTTTAATAAACTGGAACCTTTGGAAGACGGGGATTTAAAGGATCGCCTGATAGCTTTGGCGGATAAGGCTGGTTTTCGGGCTAAGACGATAGAGGTGATGGACGGGAGCAAGCGTTCCGGCCATTCTAATGCCTTTTTTACCGGTTTCGGTAGGTTTCGTCGCATCGTTTTGTATGATACCTTGATTGAGCAAATGAATACCGAGGAACTGGAAGCCGTTCTTGCTCACGAAATCGGGCATTACAAATGTGGTCATGTTCCCAAGCGACTCGCCGTGTCCGCTCTGTTTGGCCTTGCCGGTTTTTGGTTTGTCGCATTTCTGACCGAAGCACCTTGGCTTTTCGAGGATTTAGGCTTCAATGCGAACACGCTGGGCCGACTCGGACCTGTATTTCTCGTGCTTTCGGTTGCTTCGGGCGTTTTTACCTTTTGGTTCGCTCCCTTGAGCAACTTTCTCTCCCGCAAGCACGAATATGAAGCTGATGCCTTTGCGCGTTCCGCGATTGGCGGACCGGATTACCTTGTCAGCGCCCTTCGCAAGCTACATGTGGAAAATCTTTCCAACCCGATGCCGCATCCTCTGTTTGCCGCTATTTATCACTCTCATCCCACATTGCCGGAACGCGAAGGTGCTCTTCGCTCGTAGAGATAACCTTGGTTGACGACATATTTCCCATTGTGCCGGGAGGTTTTACTATTTAATTTACCGACATATGAAGCTTCTGGGATTTCCGGTTTTACTGACCTTGGCATTTTGCCCACTTCCTGCTTTTTCAGAAAAAGCGGTGGATGCTTCGTTAATGGTATTGGGCGAGGATCGACTTTGGTATTTCGATCTCCGGCGCAAACCCTTCACCGGAAAAGCTGAATCATTCCACGAAAACGAAAAGAAAAAGTTTACTGCAAATTACGTGGCCGGTGTTTTCGATGGCGAAGTGTTGGGTTGGTTTGCCGATGAGAAGCCCGCCAGCAAACAAACATTCGCCAAAGGTAAACCGATTGGTCTGTCCCAATTATGGTATTCGAATGGGGAGTTGCGAAAAAAAGCGACCTTCAAGGACGGTTCATTAGTGGGAGATGCCTCGGAGTGGTATGAAAACGGAAAGCTAAAGGAACAAGTCACTTTTATCGAAGGAAAGAGAACCGGCGATTACAAGGCATGGTTCGAAGATGGGGTAATACGATCGGAGTGCGGATTCAGGCAGGATCGCAAGCATGGTCCCGAAGTGGAGCGTTCAGTTGACGGATCAACTTTGCGTAAGGCGACCTACGAAGACGGGCGCCTTCAAGGTGAATTGAATGAATTTTATCCCGACGGAAAAAAACGCATATTGGAAAACTACAAGGATGGCGTTAAACATGGCCCCGTTCGCGAATGGTGGGCCCATGGGAAAATAAAACTAGAGGCGACGTATGTGGACGGCAGGCATGAAGGCATTCATGTGGCGTGGCGAGAGGATGGTTCAAAACGAGCCGAGGGCATTTATGCGGATGGGAAACTAAATGGATTGCTTCGCGAGTGGAATTCGGACGGGAAGCTCATCTACAAGGCTAGCTTTATGGATCATAAACTTCACGGAGAATATTTTCGCTGGAACGAAAAAGGTGATCTTGTCGTCCGAAAAGTTTTTGAAAAAGGGAGAGAAATGGCTCGAGAGTTTGGGCCTGGGGCGACCGAAGACCTGAAAAAGGGAGAAAGCGCTCCCAAGGATTGAATTTACTTCGAATGTATTTCTCGGTTCTTTGCTCTAACCAGCTTTGAATGTGCCAACAATCCTATTGAGACCCCCAATATATTCATAATCAGATCTCCCGCCGAGGGAAAGCGTTTTGGCACGAAGTATTGCCCCATTTCATTTAGGACGGCATAGGTGAATGAAATCCAAGCGGCCGCGACTGCCCACTGCCTCCCCGTCTTCGGTCCCCCAAAGTACCAAGACCATAGCCACGCGAATACGGCAAAGAGGGGAAGGTGGCTCAAGTCTTGTGCCCAGTAGGGATAGCCGAAGAGATCTTCGGCAAACCTTGCCAAGAACTCCGGTCCATCCGCTTCGCGAATGAAGTCGGGTTTGGGGATTCCCGTAAGGAGTTGAAGGAAAAGCAAGTATCCTATGGGCAGTGCTATCCATATGCGCTTTAGGGGTTTCCTTGACCAGAACTCTAGAGAATTTCGTACCATCGGATTGCCATTTCGCTTAAACTTTGTTCCAAGGCAATCAGATATCGAGTCTTGGGCTTGATTCCTTGGGCAGTCATCCTTAGTGAAAGACCTTATATAGTAAACATTATGCCAATCTACGAATTCTATTCTCCCGATTCGCGAAAAATCTATTCATTTCTCGCTCGTTCCCTATCTTGCGCTGAAGAGGTGCCTCTTTGCCCTGACGGAAAAAAATACCTTATGCGCAAAGTGATTTCAGGTTTTTCCATTACCGGGAAACGGGAGGAAACCGAGGAACTGCCTCAGATTCCGAATGATCCGGACGATCCCTTTGCCGGGATGGACGAATCCAAAGCGCAAGCGGCTATGCAAGAATTGGAAGGGGCTATCGAGGGTATGGATGAAGATAATCCCGATCCTCGCCAAATGGGGCAACTCATGCGCCGCATGTGCGATTTGACTGGCGAGAATATGGACGACCCGATGGAGGAAGTGGTTCGCAAGTTGGAGGAAGGCATGGATCCCGACGAATTGGAGGATCGGATGGGTGATGCCTTCGGTGACGATGCCGCAGAAGGTGGGATGCCGGGAGCTAGTCCGGATGCAGGAGAGGGTGATGAATCCGGAGCAAAGTCTAAACTTCGAAGGCTTATGCGTCGCCCGCTAGTTCGTGATCCTGAACTTTATGAGTTTTCCGACTACTTGGCTAAATGAGATATCGGGGGATTGTTTATTTTGTTTTTTCGATAGTTTTGCTTTTTGGTTCAAGCTGTGGATCCGATACCGAAACACAACCTGAACCAAAATCCGAATGGAAGGGAAATACTTCAGCGTTTACTGAGGATTTTGAGTTTCGTGGGGCAGCAGCTGATTCGCTTTTGTATGAAAAGAGCCAAGAAATTCCCTTTTCCGGAAGCTTGGAAAGAAAACAGGCTAACGGTGACCGATCCAAGGAACACTATTCGAAGGGCGTTAAACACGGATTGCAAGTTAATCATTCATTAAGTGGAGCACGCTCCGAAGCCACTTTTGTGGATGGGGTGCTTCATGGCGATGTGGTGACTTATGACCGCCAAGGTCGCGAAAGGACTCGCATGCACTATGTTCGTGGAACTTTAGCGAGATTGCTGCCTCCCTTCGAAACCAACGGCAACAATACCGAATGAGAAGCGAAAGCTATCCTTTACGTTTTCTTGGTCTGACGAATTCTCTGGTGGCTCTTCTCGCCGCCCTTTTCCTGCTGCTTTCGGAGGCGTTTTCATCCTCTATCAGCGGAAGAAAAATATAGAATGTGGTGCCTGAGCCGATTATGCTTTGGAAACCGATCAACCCCTTGTGGTCTTCGACGTAGAGTTTCGCATTGTATAAGCCAAAACCCGAACCCGAATCGGATTCCTTTGTGGTGAAAAAGGGATCCATAATCTTGTCGAACAGTTCTTCCGGTATGCCTCCACCGTCATCTTTCAACGCGATTTCGGCTCCGAGAGCAGGGGCTTTGCTAGATCCTCCATAAGCGCCGTCCATTATCTTTTCACCTCGCTTCACTCGGCGAAGTGATATCTTGAGACGCCCCGTCCTGCCGATGGCATCACGGGCATTGATGGCGAGGTTTAGAATGACTTGCCGAAAACCGGTTTCTTCTAGATAAGCTGGGAGAGTTTCCGAACCGAAATCCGTAACGACGCGAGCGCTTCTTGGAATAATGATGCCCACCAGATCCATCTGGTCTTTGAGGAGTAAGCGCAGGTCGTGTACGGCTCTTGGGGTAGAGGTCTCGCGATGCAGGTCGATGATTCGGCGAACCAGTTTTTGAGCTTGCATCGCGCTTTTTTTGATTTGGCCCATGCCGTTGGCCATCGGATCGTCTTTTTCAAGCATTCCATGGTACAGTTCGCTGATCGAAAATATGCCTGCCATGAGGTTGCTGAAGTCGTGGACCAAACCATTTGTTAAGGTCGCCAAGCCTTCTCGCCATACGGAGTGCGAAAGTCGGTGTTCGGCAATGGATTGTCTGGTGACATCCAAAAATACCCCATCGTAGCTCAACAGTTTACCGTTTGAAGTTATACTTGGAGTCCTGATGTCCATGAGGTAGATCGTCTGACCGAGGGGAGGGATCTTGACCCGATAGATAAAGCTAAAAGTTCCCTGTCGCTCACTGTGTTCATTCAGTCGTTTAAGGTAATATTCCCTATCTTGTTCGAAAATGAAATTGAGGAATAATCCGCCGTTGCGAAGAAATCCTTCGTGGTCATTTGGAAAGAGATTCTGAATCCCTTTGCTCAGATAGCTAAACGAGAGATCGGGACGTTGAGTGAAGAAAATGCCCGGAAAATTCACCAAGTAGTCCGCCAGGCGGGCTTCCGCCTTTTGCAGACGAAGGAATATTGCCGAGAAGGTTCGAGGGTCGTTGGGTATATCCCCCACAAAGGCTTTCTTGAGGGATTCGTGGGGTGACAGAGATGGACTCATGACCACAGACGAAAAATCATCATAAGGCACGCAATTGACTTGGATTCCCGAGGCGGTGGCAATCCCTTCGGCAAACAGCGGCAAGAAACATGTGAATTCTCGAATATGAAAACGGGAGGGGAGTACCTCTTCCCATCCTGGTTCTCTCTCCAGTAGCAGTGAGCGAAGATTTAAGCCGTTGCCTTCGCCTTCGCGTAAACCTAACCAATCCCCAAGGGCATCCTGATGCCTGATGATTTTTCCCGCCTTGTCGATGGCGATCTGGGTGTTCTCAAAGGGTGGTGGTTTCAAGCTGTTTACCTAGTATGATGATTTTCATATCATACACTCTTCATGGGGTTGGTAGGCAAGGAAAAGACTCGCCGTTCCTCCTTTTGGGGGTAGGGCGGAAAAATGCGCCTTTAAAGTGTTCCTTCTGCCTTCCCTCGGATGAGCGAAATTTTACTAACCCTTTTATGTCAATGGATTACCAATGTGGTGAATATGTTGGCGCGAGGATTGCAACGTGTGCGTCGACATGGCAGAACTCCTCGACAATCTTTACAACCAAGAAAATTATCTCATCTCGAAGAAACTTCTCGATGCCACCCATCTTCGGCACGAGGCACTTTCGAATAATTTAGCAAACGTAGAGACCCCCGGCTTCAAGCGCAGAGATTTGCCCAAGACTTTTGCCGTTGAACTTCGTCGTGCAGTGGAACGGAAGGATTTTCGTCGAGTCAAGGCCTTGTTGCCACGGAGTCTTGAGGACAGGCAAGCTAAGCCCGTTCGTATGGATGGAAACACCGTTCAATTGGACGAGGAATTGCTTGCAATGAACCGAAACGCTCTGAACTACGAGTACCTGAGTCATGCCGTCGGCGGTTCGATAAAGACACTGAACTTAGCCATTAGAGGACGAGTGTAATGTTTCTCCTGTTTTTTCACCCTACCTTTTAAATTAACAAGAAATTCAGATTATGGGCATGAATCTTATACCAGGAATTGAGTCAACGGGAAGTGCTCTTTCCGCGGAAAAAATCCGCTTGGAAATTATCGCTCAGAATGTTGCGAATGCCAATACCACGCAGGATGCCAGTGGTCACGTTTATCGTCGCAAGGAAGTGGCTTTTGAGGAATACGTGAAATCTCCTGACCGCCGTATCCCCGGGTATGTGGACGAAAATCTCTATCGTGGGGTAAAGGTTACTGATGTATACGATGACATGACTCCCGGGCGTATGATTTATAATCCGGGTCATCCTCATGCCAATGACGATGGAATGGTTCAGATGCCAAATGTCGATATTTCTCGTGAAATGGTCGACCTAATAAGTGCATCCCGCGCGTACGAAGCTAATCTTACGGTGGTAAAGACATCTCGTCGCATGGCTCAGCAAGCGATCGCAATCGGAAAGTAGAACTCAAGGCACAACTTTAATTCTTAGCTATGAACGAAATTGCATCACTTCCAAGCATGTCGGAACTGCTTTCGCAGAATCCTAATCTGAAACCTAACGCTTCCGTCGACCGCTTTATGCAGTCTAGTGAAATGGGAGCCAACCTCGGTTCCGAGTTCTTGCAAAATACCGGTGTGGCGACTGGTGTTGACGCCATCGACATCGATCCGGTCAATCGGGTAACTGCACCTGGTTTTGCCGAGATGTTCGAGAAGTTCATCCAAGGTGTCGATCGAAAGAAGAAGGTCGCCGCCAGTGAGGTACAGGATCTGATCTTGGGCAAGTCCGACAATGTCCATGAAGCCATGGTCAAAGTGCAGGAAGCGGGAGTTGCCTTTAATTTAATGATCCAAGTCCGTAACAAACTTGTGGAATCCTACAAGGAACTAATGCGCATGCAGGTCTAGCCCTATTGGACGCTCTTTAATTTGTCTTAAACTTTAAGCATAACTGTACTTTATTAAAAATAATATGAAAGAACGCTTTGATAAACTTTTAGAAATTTGGACCAGAGTTAGCATAGGCCAGAAAATTTCTCTGGTCGTTGCCGTCTTGGGGATTATTGGCCTGAGTGTCGGCATAATGAACTGGACGGCTGGCGGAACGAGCATGCGTCCCCTTGTGAGTGGTTCCGATTCCAAGGACTTGGGTGAGGTTGTGGAATTGTTGAAGAGCAATCAAATCGAGTACGAGATAAGTGAATCGGGGGACTCGATTCTGGTTCCTGAAGATAAGATTGCTGGAATGCGCATGGAGATGGCGATGAAAGGCTTACCCAAAAGCGGTGATGTCGGGTACGAGATTTTCGACGAGGGTAATTTCGGCATCAGTGACTTTGTTCAGCGAACCAATTATACACGCGCCATACAAGGTGAACTGGCCCGGACTATTTCGGCAATGGATGCTGTTCGTTCGGCCAAGGTGTTTGTTGTCCAACCCGAAAACAATCTACTTTTGAGTGAGGATCCCAACGATAGACCCAGTGCCACCGTATATATTGATACCGGAGGGAACACGTTGGACAAATCGCAGGTGAATGCGATCCAGTTTTTAGTGGCCCGTGCTTCCAAGGGAGTGAACAAGAGTTTCGTTACCGTGGTGGACAATCAGGGCAATACACTTTCCGATGAAGACGACGGTGGTGGTGTTGCCGGTGTTGCCGGTCAAATGATGAAAGCCTATGAGGCGCAAGAGCGTCGTTTGGAGAGGAAAATCGAGACGATGTTGAGCAAGATCGTTGAAGGAGGGGTAGTTGCCCGAGTCTCCGTGAATCTTAACACCGAGTCATTGACTACACTAAACGAGGAGTTCGATCCTGATGGGCAGGTGCCGCGCACGCAAACTACCGATAAGGACGACGCAACCACTGTCGAGACCCAGCCCCAGAATACGGCCACCGGCATGGGGGCAAACGTTCCGAACGTAAGTCAAGATGCCACACAGCAGGATCCGATCATGGCGGAGAGCAAGGAGAAGCGCGAATCGGCGACGACTGATTTCGAAATCAGTCGGACTGTCAAGGAAAGCGTTCAGGAACCCGGCTCGATTGTTGGCCGTAGTGCGGCTGTGCTTATCGCAAGAGGAGAGCAACCGCGCTCTGATAATGAAATGACTCAAATAAAAGAGTCAGTAGTCAACGCAATAGGAGTTCGATTTGACGGAAAAATCGGTATCACGGATATCCCGACTTATGTAACGGTTCACGAAGTTGATTTCGTTTCTACCACCGGGGGACTTGCGGGAGAAACCCTCAATGAATTTCAAAACTTTATCGATACTTGGGGACCCTATCTCAAAAATATTCTTGGAGTGGTCCTCGCCATTGCCATTTTGATTGTTTTCGTCAGGATGGTTAAGAAGTTTAAGCCGAGTGATGCAGAGGTGCAAGTGCTCGACGAAGTCGATGCCGATGCACTTGCAGGCGCCCGCTCTCTAGGTGGTGGATTAACTCCCGAATTGCTTAACGATTTGATACAGGAAAAGCCGGATAACGTCGGCACCGCCTTGAAACGATACTTGGAAACAGGTGTCAGTTAATCGCTAAATGTTCTAATCGGAGTAGCTAAAGGAGACAGGTTTAATGGACGCAGAAGTCGAAGAGGAAGAAAGTATTCAGGATCGCTACCGGCGGATGTCGCGAGTACAGAAGTTGGCTTTGCTCATGATCGCGTTGGGTCCACAAGCCTCGGCTACCCTATTAAAGCGCTTTGAGTCCAAGGATTCCGAGAACATCTGCAAGGAAATCGGTAATTTCCCTATAGTTGATCAAGAATTGCAGGATTGTGTGCTGGACGAATTTTCGGAAATCATCGAATCGAGTGTAAGCTCTAATCTTGGTGGAATGGCTTTCGCTCAGAAGACTTTGGAGTTAGCCCACGGAGATTACCGTGCAAA
>JACNJI010000345.1 GCA_014382645.1 Verrucomicrobiota bacterium
TTTTCGTCTCCCGGAACCCATCGCCAAATACTTAGTTGTGAGGGGGAGTACTGTGATCTTTCACAATTCAAAGAACAATGGTCTCCTCAGCAAATAGGTTTTGTTGACCTAGAACATGAAGGTGATTTTAGGAGGCCGGTTGTTCATCCGCACACCAACCGAGATAATCTGCTCCGCCATCAGAGCCCCCAAGGCGCTCGGCGAATGAGTTCGGCGGAACCCGCCTCCAATGACATCGATAGGCATGGCAGTTAATATAAGACATCCTCTGGTCGGCAATGCGACCTCTTGGGATACGACTCCAGCTGCTCTCTGATCGGTATCGTGGTGCACCTTGTCGAGGCTGTGCCCGCTTCGAATGGACTGTTCTCGACTGGAACGAACCTGCGACCCAAGCTTACAATTCAATCGATGCCGCCTCACTCGACAACTGGACTATCCGCTGGCTCTAGGCCGAAACTCTAAGCAAACTGGCGGCGAATTGAGGTGTTACCTTCCTTGTTACCGCAAGTGCTTCAGGGACCACCCGATAGGCGGCGCTTCAAGCCTTCGCTCAGTTCATGAATTTCAGTTTCCAGAAGCGGTCCGCCGGACTGTTTCTTTTTCTTGGGCGGAAGTTTTCGGACGACAACGGCATGTTCGCGCACCTCGTAGGTATAGCCTGTGAGTTCGGTTATGAATCCAAGCAAGACACCCAAAGTAAGATTTCGAGTGTTAAGGGTAACTGTCGGCGGAGGATTCTCCCGGGTAAGCAAAACAATATTTACACCTGCAAGTCGTGGATTGTCGGCGGATTGAGGGTCATGCTTACGGGCAGCCGCACTTAGAAAGGTGAGAACTTCAGGCAAGGGAGCTTCAACGAATTTCACCTCGGGGATGACGATTATTTTCAGCTTCTGAACAAGCTGATTGTGAGAACTGGGCTCAGACTTCCCGTGCAGGGCCGAAGCTCCGAAAGCAAAAGCCAAATAGATAAAGATCGAGGTTATCGACAAAGTTGATTTTAAATAGCCCATGATTGATGGGATAGTTTCAGGTTAGGAGAAAGTCAAACTAGGCAGTTTCATTCATCCTCAGCTTTAACAAGAAAATGCTCGCACTGGAAAACATGGGAATGAAGACGGCTGACCCAAGTCTTGCCCTCCTGCGTCATCCGTAGCAAACGAACGGCATGTCCAAGATACTGATGAGCCACATCCCAAAAGAACTTCGCATAACCTCGTCGCAAATCTCCAGGGTTTTCGCAACCTAGTTTCCGGTTGGCTCCCAATTCCTCGAATTCGTAATAAAGGGCCGGTATCTTGTGAAGGTATTCGGGATCGCCCAACTGGCCGATGAAATCAGCTGCACGAGCCAAACCCGGCAAATCGGTGCAGTTTTGGTAAACTGCTTTGTCGGGAACCGGAAAACGCGTACGCTCAATGCACGCTGACACAAGCTCGAGATCCAAGAATGAATAAGAATTAAAACGTTCGTGCACAAAAATTTTACCGCGAGCAACATGATGCGGCGTAAGTATGGCACAAGTGCCGGAATCAGGAAGTTCAAGCAGTTCGTCTTCTCCTACTTCAAAGTGATTTCCGTCGTCTCGCTCGCAGGCCCATTTGACGTAACCAATATCGTGGCAAAGTAAGGCCAAGAGGTAATTGAGGGCATCCTCCGCACTTACACGCCCTTCGAAGAGGTGCTTCCCTCGAATGATTTCAAGACCCACCATCGTAACCATAATCGTATGATCGACATTGTGGTAGAGCATATCGCCGTTAGCGATATTCTCGAGAGAAAGCGAGGAGGCCATACGAAGAAAATCGACGTATTCAGGATGGAGAGAGCCAAAGGTAGCCTCATACCCACTGGCAAGATGCTCAGTGAAAGGTTCGATCTTGAGTGTTTGAAGATTGAGCATGATTCTAAAGAACCGCTCAAAGCCAATATGCGCAAGCGGCAAAAAATCCAAAACAAACTCTAATTCGCCTTTAGGCTCGAAAGGAATTCGACTAAATCCACCAGTTCTTTTTCCGACATCGCGAGATGCAAACCCTCCGGCATGAGAGAGGCTTTCATCTTTTCCCGTTTCGCAACATCCGACTTTTTCACCTTTTGAGTGACGCCGCCAACCATGCGGATGGTAAGTTCTTTATCGCTTTCAGTCACGATACCGGCAAGTACTCCGCCCTGATTGGTGTGAACAATCCAACCTTCATAGTCGAAACTGACCCCTGCGTTTGGCTTGACGATGGCCAGATAAAGTTCGGTCTTTGGAAGCTTGCTCCCGATTTCAGATAAGCCGGGCCCAAAATCGATGCCCACATCCCCGGCCTTGTGGCATGCAAAGCACAATTTTTGAAAGACAGCCTTTCCCGAAACGGGGTCACCTTTCCGTTTGGCCAGCAACGCAATATCTTCGGGTGTTGCCAGTAGTGCCGGGGCCGCAGCAGCAACGGTCGAGGCTGGCTTGTTTGTAGCTCTAAATTCCGCAAGCAGTTTCTTCGCTTCGGGAGTTTGAATGAAACCAACAAGCTTGGCGATGACATCCGCCTTATCCTTAGGCCCGGCAGCCAGTGCATTGACGATGCTCTGTTTCTTATCCAGACGAAAAAGCAGCTGCACCGCCTTGGCGGCATCCTCTGCGGAAGGATTCTTTTGGACGGACTGAATCAACGCTGAAGCCTCGGCCTTGACTGAAAATTGATCGACTAGTTCGAAGTAACCCTCTTTGCCGCGCAAAGAACGAGCGTAACGTTCTACGGCCCCCTTCCACTTTTCGTTTCCCGAAACGTCGAAACGCTCAAGGCGCGTGAGCGTCTCCACAATAAGACGATCCTTCGGCGAAGCCTCTTCCTCGGCAAAGGAAATGTTTACAAAAAGGGCAAACAGTAAGTTCGCGAGGATGTTTTTCATCATCGAAGGAATGAATTCACCTTAAATAAAATGCACCGCCATGCTAGCGGGCCATTGTCGCAAACAGCTGTTCCAAAAGAATCTTAGATGTCCAACAGTGCTTCCAACGCCTTGTCCTTTTCAGGACCTGAATGGAAATCCAACGCGCGAACGTAGCGTGGATGGCTTTCGGCAGGAGTCTTCTCGTCTTTGAGAATCTTTGCCAAGTAACTTGGGGCGGCTTTTGAGCGCACTCGCCATATGATGTCCCGACCGGGAGAGGTGTTCCACTTGTCGCCCACCTTGGCGAGCCATGCGGCGAAACAGGCGTCCGCATTCAAGTCGGAGGAAAGGCCGAGTGCTTCGAGATACCAACGATCTTCGCCATCATGACGGCTCGCAAGCTCAGCCCAAAGCTTGGCTGCTTGATCCGTTTTTGTGTGGCGCAGCGCAATGGCGCACTCGCGACGGACTTGAGCGGACTTGTCGCCAACTAAATTCTCGACCACCTTGAGTGCGTCCACGTCACTTAACTGTCGAGCCAGTCGGAGTCCCACGATGCGTATATCCGAATCGCTGTCCTTGATAGCAAGGTCGACGTAATGCTGACCACGCCCCTTGGTCTTGCCAAGAAGCCAAAGTGCTCGAGCACGATAACGTGGATTGGAATCGGCAAAAAGCTTCTGAAGAGAGTTCTCGGCTTTTATGCCCTGTTTATGCAGGGCGTGCCAAGCGAGATAGCGCGTAGCCTCGTTTGGGCTCTTGAGAGCGGCAATGGCGCCATCGACACTCGCAACATCGACTTTCGACGCTTGGTACTTGTGGCCTTCGGGAGCCACAAGAAAAAGGCGTCCGCGATCCAGATCTTGCATGTTGTGCCCTCCGACCCCGGGGTCATACCAATCGGCGGCAATCAAGGAACCATCGGGTGCGGTAACCACGTCAGATGGTCGGAACCATTTGTCGCGTTGAGCACCATTGAGGACGTCAACGACTTCTGCGGAGTAACCGGCTCCGTTCTTGGTCGCAGGGTATGCTCGCACAACGCTGGGCCCGGCATCACAATGGATGACTTGACCTTGAAAGACTTTGGGCAAGAGCAACCCCTCGTATACGATAATTCCAGTAGGTGAACCTGCACCTGTTTGGAGTAAGTTGGGCATGACACCAGGATCGTTCAAGTGCCAGTGTCGCAGAGGAACCTCCTTTTCGATGTTGGTACGCTTATCGCGCCAACCTTTACCGGTAAATTCCCCGCGATAACCGTAGTTGCCAAACTCCATCACATAGTTGATGCGAACACCGCGGTTGCCGTCGTCATCGTTGTCGGACTGCCAGACGGAACCAAAGCTATCCACCGCAACTTCCCAGTTGTTGCGGAAGTTCCAGCCGAGAGTCTCGAAATCCGAACCATCTTCGTTACAACGGAAAACCATGCCCTCCTGATAGGGTTTCCGACGGTCGTTCACCTCGTTGCCGGCTTTGTCGACGATAGGTTTGCCATCCTTATCCTTGATCTGCCGTCCAGCGTTGCCGAAGTTAAAGTAAAACTTACCGTCAGGACCAAAGTGAATGGCGTGTATGCCATGATCGTGCTGGGAGCCGGATATGCCGGTAAAAAGATTGGCCTTGGAAT
The DNA here is from genome assembly GCA_014382645.1 of Verrucomicrobiota bacterium. Taxonomy (GTDB): domain Bacteria; phylum Verrucomicrobiota; class Verrucomicrobiia; order Opitutales; family Seribacteraceae. Next base: position 4,517 of record JACNJI010000345.1, read on the forward strand.
CGGGCTTGTCGTCCCCGTTCTTGTCGGTGAATACGATCACGCGGTCTCCCACCGTTACCACTACCTTGTCCCCGAAAACACTAACGCCATGGGCAGAATCGATGTCACGGCCTTGATAAAAAGTCTTTACCTTGTCCGCCTTGTTGTCGCCGTCCGTGTCCTCCAGGATAAGGATACGGTCACCCTCGGCTCGCTTGTTCTTATGCCTACGATAGTTAGTCACTTCGCAGACCCAAATGCGACCACGATGATCGATGTCGATGGCGGAGGGACTCAAGATCATGGGTTCGCTCGCGAAAAGGGTAGCTTTAACTTCTTCATGAACATAGAGATTTTCAACCGCATGGGCAGGATCACCTTGATCGCCGACACGACCACCGGAACCTTTGGGGCCGGATACTGAAGCACCGGCAAAAGTGGGCTTTTGGGCAAATACTTGAAACTGCACGCTAGCTTGATTCCCGCAGGCCCCTTGATTGACACCGCCATCGTCCAAAGCTCCCTTGGCCAGAAATCGAGTAAACTGGTGGTTTATCGGCAATTTGTAACTAATTAACGAATCGGCATGGGTTCCTATGCCCTCTACCAATTTGCCGTCGACTTTCATGTCTTCGCCATTAGCGTTTTGGTTAAGCTTCACACTACCAAAACCTGCGGAAGAAGAATTCCATTTCATGGAGGTAAGTTTAGTTTCCTTACCACTCGAATCCACCAGTCTCGGGTTCACCCAATCCGCCCAGTCACAAGCAAAACCGTTGTCGGCGTCACTTACGAATAAGTGCAACTCCTTGGCACCCTTCAGGTCTACGGAAATATCAACTGCATGACCTAAGGTATTCTTCGTCACCGCCTTGCTAGTGAAAAGAGGTTTTACTTTCCCCGTCCCAGGAGAAGCCTTTTTAGGCGACAAGGAGGCGCCCTTGGGGGCTTTCCCGTTGAATTCTTTAAGCTTTTCCGAGATTTGGCCGGGAGCCCAACCGCGCGGGGAGTAGTCTTGATTAGACTGAAGATCGCCGACACTTACTTCACCGGCTGAAACACCACTTTTGGCGATATCGACTTTGGCAATCCAAGCGATGGCATTAAGGGTGAGGCGACGGAAGTCATCTGAGCCCCAATTGACGTGATTGTGTCCCCCTGTAAAGCCGAAGCCACGCCCATCGCTATAGTCCTTGCCGCGCTGATAGGCCCACGCAACATGCTGGGCTTCCTTGCGCTTAAGAACGGCCTCTCGCACATGCGGGTTGCCGCTGTGGGCACCGTCCCCACGCTTGAGCGTGTCGGCACTGGGCATGGCCGAAAGAATCGGCGTAACACCTTTCATGTTTTCGCGAAATCGCATGTGGTAGTACCACTCGTCATTGATGGCGAAAGGCTTGACTCCGGAACTGATCGGGTGGTTGGGAAACAACTTGAAGTCGGCCGTCCAGTGGGGGTTTACGGACCAGTGTGCCTCGAAGTAGCCTCCGATCCACTTTAGGAAGTGCTCGCCAGGAGGGCCTTTAGGCACCTCCACTCCATAGTGAAGGCAAGCCAACCCAACTCCTCGCTTCATTATCTTGTCAAACTCTTTCAAGTGGCTGTTCAACAAATGCCTCCCGCCACCATCGCAGTAGACAACCACTGCAGCGGCATCGTCAAATACACTAGGGTCTTTGGGATAACCGTTGTCTGTCACCACAACCGACTTGAGGCCAATCTTGGCGGCGTCCAAATGCTTGGCAAGCAGCTTGCTCCCGGCAATATGTTCGTGTGAAAAGTAACCATGACTCTTGGCCCCGGCCACGAATACGACCTTTTTGTCTTTGGCAAACGCTCCGAAAGCCATGCTTAGGGCGACCGAAATCAATATTGTTTTCTTTATCATAAGTATACCGATAGGTTGTGTAGGGAAGAAAGTTTGGAATAAGGATTTCCCTCAAGGATGGGAAAGGAATCAAAACTAGGTAGGACTAGCAAACCATTGCAAACGAAAACTCTACTTTGGGGTAATTCTGTCTTTGGATTGCGCTGTCACATCCTGCTCCTTACCTTATGTGATTCCTATCCACAAAAACTTTGAAAGAACTATTCATCGACATCATGATTAACATGTGGATCGCGGGCCGCAGGCAATAATGAGCAAGATCTGGAAAGTAGCGGGGATAAACTTCGACCACATGCACATGGGAGACCTCTTACGGATGGTCCAAGAGCATCCCAGCGCTGAAATCGTGGGCATTTGCGACGAGCAAGAGTCCAGAATGCAAGCCAGCGCCAACAATTTTGGCATTCCAACGGAACATGTCTTTACTGACTACAGAGCTTGTCTCGAAAAAACCCAGCCTGATTTTGTCATCCTCTGTCCCGCCACCGCCGAACACGGAGACTGGACGGAGAAGGTGGCGCCCTACGGCGTGAACGTGTTGGTCGAGAAACCTTTTGCCGCCTCTCTCGCGGAAGCCGATCGCATGATCGCGGCATTAGAAGCAACGGGCAGGAAACTCGCCATTAACTGGCCCATGAGATGGCATCCCTCTCACGTCACGGCTCATCGCATGCTCAACGAAGGCCTCATAGGGAAATTGACCGAGGTGCATTACTACGATGGCAACCGTGGACCTCTGTACCACCTGGCGGACAAGGTGGAAGTAAATCCAACGCAGAAAGAAAAAGCCAATAGCTGGTTTTATAAAAAGGATCGCGGAGGAGGCTCGCTCCTTGATTACTTGGGCTACGGCGTGACCCTCGGCACTTGGTATCACGGCGACAACAAGCCCTTGGAGGTAACCACCGTGACCGATCTGCCCAACGGACTCGAGGTGGACGAGCACAGCATGACTATCGTTCGTTACGACGTGGGTCTCTCCAAATACGAAACCCGATGGGGAACCTTCACCGACCCATGGATTCATCAACCTCAACCCAAGTGCGGCTTTGTCTTGAAAGGAACCAAAGGCACCATTTCCAGTTACGACAAGGAATCCACAATCCGCGTTCAAACCGAGAATTGTCCGGAAGGGCAAGACCTACCGGCCGACGACCTGTCGAAAACCTTTGAGAATCCAATCCAATACTTCATCCACTGCCTAGCTAACGATGCTCCCGTTGAAGGCCCACTAAACCCTGCAATTTGCCGAATCGGCCAACGCCTCGTCGATGCAGCGCTACGATCCGCCGAGGAAAAACGCACCATCATCTTGCCTGGCAAGTGAACCCCAGTGGCGTGCAAAGGCTCGACATAGTGACTGAATAACTGCAACAATCTCTCTATAGAAAAATCCGTCTAGCTAACCCTCCTCCTCCCATGAATTCAAATATACGTCTCCGCCTTAGCGTCATGATGTTCCTTCAACTATTTGTATGGGGGACTTGGTTCACCACTCTTAGTTTGGCCCTATCAAGCAATGGGATGAGCGGTGTCATAGGTGAAGCTTATGCCGCCGTGCCAATCGCCGCGATTATAGCACCTTTATTTCTAGGCTTGATTTCAGATCGTTTTTTCAACTGCGAAAAAACCATGGGCGTACTGCATCTAATTGGGGGCGGCCTATTGCTTCTGGCGCCTTCTTTGATCGCTGAGGGACAAGGGGGCAAACTGAGCTGGATAATCACCCTGCACATGCTTTGCTACATGCCCACTCTGGCACTCAGCAATACAGTGGCTTTCTCGAATATTGATGACCGCAACAAGTTTCCGGCCCTACGCGTATGGGGAACGATTGGATGGATTGCAGCCGGGTTGGTGGTCGGTGGGTTGGGAATGTCCAACAGCCCAAAAATCTTCACTCTTGGGGCCTTTTCAGCAATCGCTCTTGGAGTTCTCTGCTTTTTTCTGCCCAAGACTCCACCTCCCGCAAAGGGGAAACCGGTGAATGTTGGCACACTGCTTATGTTTGATGCCTTCAAGATGCTGGGAAACCCTTCCTTCCTCGTGTTCATTATTTGCTCGGCATTAATCTGCGTACCTCTGGCGTATTACTTCGCCTACACTGCAGTCTATCTTCCACAGATCGGATTCCAAGCCCCGGCCTCCACCATGGCCTTAGGCCAAGTGTCGGAAATTTTCTTCATGCTTCTAGTCCCGTTTTTCTTCCGCAAATTTGGGGTTAAAATTATGATCTTGGTCGGAATGCTCGCTTGGGTAGCCCGTTATCTGTTATTTGCTTTTGGTGCTCCCGATCAGGTTGTGTGGATGATTCTTCTTGGAGTTGTTCTCCATGGAATCTGTTACGACTTTTTCTTTGTCACCGGTTTCATGTACACAGACAAAAAAGCCCCAAAGGAAGTCAGGAGTCAGGCCCAGGCCCTTCTCGTGTTTTTTACTCAGGGCATAGGAATGTTCTTTGGCTACAAAATCGCCGGGGCAAAATTTGAAGCAGTTAAAGAAAGCTCTAACGCCCTTGACGGAGCCATCGAGAGTCCGTCTTTCGGCTTTTGGGAATCGTTTGGGAAAATGTTACTTGCCGAAAAGCCGGATGCATCGGGCACACTGGCGCAAGACGCGATGGCTAACTGGAAAACATTTTGGATGTTTCCATCCTTCATGGCCTTGGTAGTCGCGGGAATCTTTTTCTTTGCCTTCTTCGACAAGGGTTCATCCGAAGAAATCTCGACAAAGGAACAGGACTGAACTTTTATATGAATATTAATAATTTCTGGATCCGCAACCGACATAACCCAATGTTCCTGAAAGAAGAAAAGTGCATCGAAGAGCAAAACCCGCTTAACAAAATTCACCTCCCAATTAGACTTGGACTTTTTAATCAAGCAAATAGCTAACTCCTAGTAATTAAGAAACATGAAAGAACTCTCAAACTCCACACGCCGAAAATTCCTCAAGACAGGTTCCGCCCTTTCCGCGGGTACCCTACTGGCAGCTCCCCATGTGGCACGAGCCGCCAAGAACGACAAGACGCTCAAGATCGGACTGGTTGGCATCGGGGGACGAGGAAGTGGAGCAGCCGTTCAGGCCATGCTCGCAGACGACAATGTCGCCCTTACCGCAATCGGCGATCTCTTCGAGGACCGCATCAAGCTACGCAGTCGTATCTTGCGGGCACGGGGACGCGCCAAATACCAAGTGACCGAAGAAACTACCTTCACGGGCTTCGACGCCTACAAGAAGGTCATCGATTCAGGGATCGACGTCGTGATCCTCACCACGCCGCCAAATTTTCGCCCTTTACACATCGAGTACGCCATTGAGAAAGGCGTTCACTGCTTCTTCGAAAAACCGGTTGCCGTAGATGCCCCGGGCGTACGAAAGGTCATTGAGTTGGCCAAGAAGGCAAAGGAAAAGAAACTTGCTTTCATGTCAGGATTTTGCTGGCGGCACCACTATCCCAAGCGCGAAGTGTTCGGTCGCATACTTGATGGCGCATTGGGCGACGTTAACGCAATGTACAGCACCTACAATGGTGGTGAAACGTGGAAGAAGCCTCGTGAAGAAGGCTGGGGCGACCTCGAAGCCCAGATACGCAACTGGAACGCCCACCTTTGGCTTTCGGGCGATTCCATAGTGGAACAAGCCGTGCACTGCATCGACATGATGCAATGGGCAATGGGCGACAAGGCACCGGCGCATGCCGAGGCATCCGGCGGTCGACAAGTATACGACGATCCCGATAAGTATGGTAACATTTTTGACCACTTTGCCGTCGTATACCAGTGGGAGAATGAAACCGGCGGCGTCCGCGGTTTTCACCATTCGCGCCAGCAAAATGGAACCGTTGGCGGTTACGAAGTCGAAGTATACGGAAGCAAAGGTTTCTGCTCGGCTAAAAATCGACACGCCATTCTAGGCAAAGAGAATGCATGGCGTTCTCGCGGGGAAAACAACGATATGTACCAGACCGAGCACAACGAGCTCTTCGCATCCATTCGGGAAGGCAAGCCATTCAACGACGGTGAAATAGCCGCTCAAAGCACCATGGTCGCCATCCTAGGTCGCATGGCAGCATATACGGGACAGCAGATCACCTACGAAGATGCCTTAAACTCGAAGACCGACCTTACCCCTCCCCATCTCGACTGGAAGGAGCCACTGCCTGC
>JACNJI010000314.1 GCA_014382645.1 Verrucomicrobiota bacterium
GATGAACACCTAGAAGGCGGCGCGTACCTTTCGCCACCACGACCTTGCACAAACCGGATTCGTCGGGATGCTCCGCCAAGTAACGGGCGTTGATGCCCATCGGGATTTTTCCCGTAGTCACTTTAAGTCCGCGTTCTTCCGCCTGCGCCTTGGTCAGTCCGACCACGGCGACTTCAGGATTGGTATAGATTACAGCCGGGATGGCGTCGTACCTCATGCGATCTTCTCGACCCGTAAGGTTGTGGACGACCACCTCCGCCATACGACTCGCGGCATGGGCCAACCAAGCTCGTCCCGTGACGTCGCCTGCCGCCCAAATACCCGGAACGTTCGTGGCGCCGCGATCATTTACGCGAATACCACCGCGCTCGTCGACGTCGACTCGCAAATCCTCAAGACCGAGTCCGGATACGTTGGGCTTACGCCCTGTGGCAACCAGAACAACGTCCCCGGGGACGGACTGAGTTTCTCCGTCGAGCGTAAACTTGACCTCCTTGTCCCCGATCTCATCCACTTTCGCACCCAGTCGAAAAGTAATGTTTTTCTTTTCCAGTTCCTTACGGAGGACGGAAGCCACTTCGGGATCCACTCCGGGACAAATCTCGGGAAGAGCTTCTATAACGGTCACGGGTACACCGACCGAGCCGAACACACATGCAAATTCACAGCCAATCACGCCACCGCCAACAATCACCAACCGCTCGGGCAATTCAGGCAATTCTAGAATGCCCGAGGAATCGACCACATGATCTGCATCAATGCCGGGAATAGGAGGTTTGGCAGGAGAAGACCCTGTACAGATCAAGACATTGTCGGCCTCGTGAGTTTCTCCATCCACCGTAACCGCAGGTCCGGCGGACAGGGTGGCTCGTCCGAAAACAACTTCCACCTTGTGCTTCTTCATAAGACCCGCAATGCCATCACGCATCCGATCCATTACCCGATTCTTATGGGCATGGGCCTTGCCCAAGTTGAAACGAACGCCATCGGCTTCCACGCCGAAGATTTCCCCATGCAAGGTATGGTGGTAGGTTTTCGCGGCCTGCAACAGGGTCTTGGATGGCACGCAACCTTCGTTCAGACAAACTCCACCGAGCTTCTTTCCTTCCACCAAGAGGACTTTCAGTCCATTCCCGGCGGCCTTTTTTGCGGCAACGTAACCGGCAGGGCCGGCGCCAATGATAGCCAAATCGTATTTCACTTAGATGATTCTCCTATTTTGTTTGCGGCGGGATCGCCGGAATAATTTTCCAAAGTCTCGACCAAGTCCTTCAGGAAGCGAGCTGCAGGAGCACCGTCTATGGCTTGGTGATCCATGGTCAAGCTGAGGGCAATGCTGTCGACAAAATTCACTTCTCCAGTTTCTCCGCGGACAGGACGAATAGAAATGCCGCCCACGCCGAGGATCGCCACCTCGGGAATATTCAGAACGGGCGTAAAGTGCTCCACTCCCAACATCCCGAGATTGGTCAAGGTGAAGGTGCCGCCGGTCAATTGATCTGGCTGGATGGTGCCTTCCCGGCATTCCTCGGCCAAGCCACGAATACCAGCGGACAAATTGTCAAGAGACAGGCAACATGCCTTGCTCAAGACAGGAACCATCAGGCCGCGATCGGTGTCTACGGCGGTTCCTAAACTCACTTTCTCGAAACGAGCTATGCGATCACCCAGGAAATGGGCGTTAAGATCGGGATGTCGCAAAAGAGTGTGGATCAACGCGTGAGAAATCACGTCATTGAGAGAAACCTTCGGTTCTCCCGATTCCTTGCGAGCCTTGCGAAACGCTTGGGCTGCGGTAACGTCAAAGGCTGCATGCAAAGTGAGCTGGGCAGTATTCCCCAGAGACTGCATCATACGGTCAGCAATGACCTTACGAATACCCTTCACGGGGACGACCTCGGCGCCATCGATCGATCCCGGTTCTCGCATGTCGGAAGCCAAGGCCATGCCGGACAAACCTCCTCCATGGACGGGTGGTTCCAGTCCACCTTCGCGGGCAAGCGCCGAGGCGGATGCGCTCAGTCGCGGCGTGCCCTCCAATGCTCCTTGCACGTCCCGCTCGATAACGCGTCCGCCGGGTCCTGTTCCAAGAAGAGAATCCGGATCAATACCCGATCGCATGGCAAGTTGTCGCGCCCGTGGGCTGACACCTGCAACCGACCCCTCAGCCGCCGACACGGGAGAAGCAACGGTCCCGACCGAAGCGGCGGGAACCGAGGTTTCCGAAATCGCAGGACTGGAGGTAGAATCTACCGAAGGTCCGGATGAGGCAGCTTCCGTTACAGGCCTAAAACCGGACGCATCCTCACCCTCATCTCCGATCACCGTGACGTTTGCGAGAACGGGAACGTCGTCGTCGGCTTCCCAAAACAAATCAAGAACCGTACCGGCAACAGGAGATTCCAGATCAAAACTCGCCTTGTCCGTCTCAATGACGGCGAGCACCGAGCCTTCCTCCACTTGATCACCCGGAGCGACCTTCCATTCGGTCAAGATACAACTTTCCACCGACTGACCTTGTCGAGGCATAATAACAGGAGTAGCCATACGTTCGTTCCTTTTCGCTTTGTTTTAGGCCAAGCGAACCTTCAAACCCCGCTTGCGCAGAGCTCGGGCAGTCTTGGCCGGAAAATTTTTGTCACTAATCAAAATGTCAACGCTCTCCAGGTCGCTCACTCGAGCAAAGGAAATCTTTCCCGCCTTCCGAGCATCGGCCAAAAGAATCACTTGCCGGGCATGCTCTTGAACGAGGGACTTGGTAAAAGCTTCGTTGGGATCCGTCGTGGTGAGACCATCATCGATGGAAAGCCCCATCGTACCCATGAAGGCCTTATCCAAACGCACCTGACCGAGGAGGACTCGGGTAAGCGGTCCCACCATGGTTTGACTCAACCGACGAAGTTCGCCGCCGGTAAGAATCACCCGAGGACCGGATTCCGCCAACTCCGCCGCGGCTCGAAGAGAATTTGTAACCACCGTAAGATCGGTCCGTCCCGCAAGTAAACGGGCCAGTTCCAGAACGGTGCTGCCACCATCGAGGTAAATCGAATCACCTGTACCTATAAGCTTGAAGGCTTCCTCGGCGATTAGGCGCTTTTCCTTTAGAGCGAGGTTCGCCTTGTCGTCGAACACCTCTTCTTCCAATCGACTCTCCATGCTGACCGCTCCGCCATGCACCCGTCGGATACGCCCCTCTTCCTCCAAGGCTTCCAAATCACGACGCACGGTTGCAACCGAAACCTTAAGGTCGGATTTCAAATCCTCGACCCGAGCAACGCCGGCCTTGCGAATGAGGTTTCTCATACGCTCACGCCTTTCGGGTGCCAAGTCTGCTCTAACTTCAAGAATCACAAATGATTGGTTTTGATCGTTTTTGATCGTTTTTGAAAGAAAAGCAATCAAGAAACCGTAGTTTTTCGTTACGGAAAAAACGAAAGCCAGCTAAATTCGAGAAGAAAGAACCAGTTCCAAAAGTTCGGCCGCGACCTCTTCGGGAGCATCTCTCCAAAGATCGGACAGGACGGCTTCGGGGTCATCTTGGCCTGTTTCATCACACAGGCATTGCAAAGCGATGGCTACCCCTCGAGCCAGTCGATTGGGTTTCACCCCCGCCTCCGAAGCAAGCAACATGGAGCCGACCAGACGATCCTCCCAACCAAGTTTGCGAGCCGGATCTCGAGTTACTCGGGCGACCGGATCACGAAGGAAGGGGTTGACCATGCGAGTAACCGCATCCTTGGCATAGGCGCGAAAGCCGTCCTCGGTAAAAAGCTCGTCATCCATCTCGCCATACTTGTGCCGCAAACCGATTCCAGATTCCTCAAGAAAAGCTTCTTGCGCAAAGGCCATGAGGTCTTCGCGCTTGCCTGCCTCGTGCATAAAACCAAGCCCTTGTTCCCGAGCCAAATAACCAAGCAAGGCATGGTTGGCGTTGTGACCGAGGAATTTAGTGATGGCAAAAGGATCGAGGTCGGGTTTTTCAATGAAGGCGGAAAGTCCGCGCTCAAAGTTCGGCAAGGTGACTTGGTCGACGAGGATTTCGCTGAAAGACTCGACGAGGAAGGCACGAGGGAAACCGGGAACAATCGGGGCGAGACCTTCGTCGGTAATGCGCACGGGGTCCGCCACCACGGAACACATCTTGGCAATAACAGTCTCCGAAAACTGGACGCTTTCTCCGAAACCTCCCGGAGCATGACCGAGACAGGCGTCTCGTAGACGTAAAGCAGCCCGAGAATCGTTTTCAGCGGCGTAGGTGACGCAGGTCGGCAAGGCAGGATCCGCCATCTTCATAGAAAAACCTTCCGCGAGAAGGGAAGCGACAGAGGCTTCGCCCACGTCGTACAACGTGAAACTCGGGAGCGCGGTCGCCAATTCGCTCGCCTCGGAAATGGCCCGCACGAGCGCTTCACGATCCTCATCCACCAATGGGTTGAGGATTTCCACACCCTCCACGCATATCGTCTCCACCGAAGAGCTCCCCGCAATATTGCAAAAGTAGGTTCCTTCGGCAGCCCGCAAGGCAGCCACGGATTCGGCATCGATTTCCGAAACGACCAGTCGGGAAAAGTTCCCCGAGCGAAAAGCTTCGGGAAGAAAGAGTCCTCCTTGAATGGCTCCGAAACCGAAGCCGACGAAAGTGCGGCTCAAGACAAGACTCCCCTACTCCGCCGAAACGGCTTTACGAGCATGGGCAAGAACTTCCTCGGGGCCTTGATCCACGGATAATCCTTCCCCTAGACGGTCCTCACCAAAAGGTTGAAAAGCATGACCGAACTCGGCGAAAAAATCGTTCTTGGCGAAAACGTCGGCGAAGGAGTTTTTGGCCCATTCGCTGAGGTAGCCCATGCCCATCATACCTTGCAATACGGTGTGAGCATAGAGGATGCGTCCACCTTTGAGAAAAACCGAGCGAAGGGGATCGAGGGCGGCGGAATCGAAGTCATCGACAAACTTTTGCCCGGGGCCATTCATTTCCGTTCCTCCGATAAGGGGCAACCCGCGTCTCTCGACAAGAGCGACCACTTCCTGAAGGTTGCGAAGTTTTTCATCGGGAGAACCGGGCGTGTAGTTCCGGTCGGGAATAACGTTGAAGGCAGCCACTCCCGACTCCATCCCGATGTCGATCAGCTCCTCGATGGCTTGCTCCCCGGAGGAACAACCATCCAGCCAAGCAAGAGTGGGGATTGCTCCACAAAGCAGGGAAAAACGATTCATGTCCGACATCTTCGGGAAAGATCCCGTATCGGGCTGAACGTATCCTACGCCACCTCGCTTCATGGTCTTTCCCCGCAGCAAATCGGTCAGACCGCGACCCTCGGGAAGGTCGACAATGTCCTCGGTTGCTACGCCCAGCTTATCCCCCCAGTATCGGGCCAAGGCTTCGGCATCGGGAAATTGAGACGCGGCCTTCCGAGCGTAGGCCACGCAAAGGTGACGCTCGGTGGCATTGCCGGCAGGCGTAAGGGGCAAAACGTCGGCATCGTAGTCGAGGATAACCGGAGCGAGGTGCGCATTCACGCGATCAACGAGACCACGATTGCGATCGGCGGACGTGTTTCTCATCCCGTCGAGAAAGGTTTGAGCCTCGGCTGGAATGTCGGTCGTGGTGAACCCGGTTCCCATGTGGTAGCTAATGCCGGGTTCGCCGGGAGAATTGATTTCCCGATTGGCGAACTCAGGCACGAACACTCGAGATTCCACACCCACGGCGCCCTTCAAGTTGAGCAAGCGACCCGCAGCCAGAAATTCGTCAAGCCCATCCAAGCAATCGAATTCCACGATCCCGGAGGTTTCCAATCCGTGTCGCTTGGCTTCGAGGGCAAAGTGACTGGGAGAGTATCCCCGATAGTTGTAAGAAAAGAAAGTATGGGCGTGCAGGTTTAAGATTGGCTTCGGTTCGGGAAAGGCTTCTCCGGACAAACCTTCGAGGGTTTGGCGTCGAATGGAGGAATCGAAATCGTCGATTGGGTTTTCGGACATATAGAAAAGTGAGCTGGAAGGATTGAGGAAAAAGAAAGTGAACGAGGCTCAGGTCTCGTCCACACCGACACCGAATTGATCGGCGAGGGCCAAGCATTCGTCAAGACTCTTGACGCCATCGGTACAAGTCGGGTCGGACAAGGAAGCGGTCGCGGCGCAGGTACCGGCAAGGAGGGAACGATCCAGTTCCCAATCTTCGTGAATGCCGTATAGCATTCCCGCACAAAAGGCGTCGCCCGCGCCGGCTGCTCCAGCAACGTAACCTTTGGGCAAGGACAAGGAACCTTGCCATGCTGATTCACCGGAAACCGAACAAGCGTATGCGCCTTCGGGAAAGTGAATGGCCACCAGTTCGCGAGCTCCCAATTCCATAAGGCGTTCGGCTGTCTCCCTCACCGAGGATTCGTTCAGCTTGTCTCCGTCGCGAACGGAAATGCCGGTAACCTTGCTCGCCTCGATTTCGTTGAGTATGCAATAGTCGACCTGCTTGAGGGCAGGGCTAACGATTCTCGAGAATCGATCGCTGTCCTCGCTTACCACGTCCAAACTAGTCTTTAAACCGGCTTCTCGGGCCATTGCCAATATGCGGGCGCCACGAGTCCCATACTCGGAATCCTCCGCGTCGATGGCATCCAGCAAAAGCAAATAACCAAGGTGAAAGATCCGGGCGTTGGAAGCGGAAAAGTCGAGGTCGCTTCCAGCCCATTCGGCATTGGCTCCGCGATTATGGAAAAACGTACGGCGTCCGCCGTTCTTCTCGGTCATCACGTCAGTGTAGGAAGTGGAGGCATTTTGGTTGACCGTGATGAATCGAGGATCGACACCGTGGCGACGGCAATCCTCGAGGATAAGCTCCCCAAAGGCGTCCTTACCCACGAAACCGGCGCCTTCGAGCGGGAATGGGGCTCCCATCTTGGCCAGGTCCAACAAGACATTGTAGGGCGACCCCCCCGAGCCTTGCGACTGGTCGTAAATGTTGGCCAGTTGCTCGTGCTTGGGATAGACGTCGATAATCTTTACTTGGTCTATGATCCAATTACCGCCGGCGAGAATGCCTGAGCGGGTTTTCGAAGAGGATTTCGGCTCCATGTAGCGTGCGGGGGTTGTTTTAGGATTTGCAGGAAAAAACGATTTTCGCTTTACCTTTAAGGCGAAAAACGATTCTTCACCTGCATCCCAATTTCCTAAAACTAGCAAGAAAGAAAAGAATATATGAGCACCGAACTACCTCGTTCCATTGATGGCCTGAATACGGTCACGGAAAACGTACGCTCTCATGCGGAAGCAGCTCTGGAAGCCGGCAACGGTCTCCTGCGCCTCGCTCCATGCTGGGTGCCCCGCTCCTTTTTGCAACCGGGCAAAAGACTGAAGCTCGACCCTAATGACCTCTACGCATTCGGCCTAAATCGAGGCGGCATCGACGAGCGCTGGTTCGGTTCCACGACCGAGGCGGCCAACGAAGGGCGCGTTCACGACGAAGGCTTCAGCTACGTCGTGCACGACGGCCAACGCTTTACGTTGCGAGACACGGTTGCCGAGCTGGGAGCCGAGCTTATCGGCGAATCCATCTGGAGCAAATACGGACGCTGGCCCGTGTACTCCAAGTTCTTCGACAACATGGGGCCAATTCCTCATCACATGCACCAAAACGCGGAGCAAGCCGCGCTCGTTGGCCAGGAAGGAAAACCCGAGTCCTATTATTTTCCGCCCCAGCACAACAACGTCGGCAATAATTTCCCCTACACGTTTTTCGGCCTTAACCCCGATACCACCAAGGATCAGGTCCGCCGATGCATCGCCGACTGGAACAAGGGCGACAACGGGATTCTCGACCTCTCCGCCGCCCAACGCCTCAAACCCGGAACCGGCTGGCTCGTGCCTCCATCCATCCTCCATGCTCCCGGCTCGCTTTGCACTTACGAACCGCAATGGGGTTCCGACGTATTCGGCATGTACCAAAACCTCGTGGAAGGTCGCGAAGTACCTTGGAGTCTCTTGGTGAAAGACATGCCCGAGGACAAGCACCAGGACATCGACTTCATCATCGACCAACTCGACTGGGAAGGAAACGTAGACCCCGATTTCCACAAAAACCATTTCCTTCAACCTATCCCCGTGGCCGACACTTCGGCCGAGGGATACGTCGATCGCTGGATCGTGTACGGCCGTATCGAGGGCAAGCAGGACTTCAGCGCCAAGGAACTTACGGTAGACCCGGGTTCGTCCTGTACCATCAAGGACAACGGAGCCTACAGCATGATCGTGGTGCAGGGCGGCGGCAAGATGAACGAACTGGTGCTCGATTGCCCGAAGATGATCGGATTTCGGGAGCTCACTCGCGACGAGGTTTTCTGTTCGGCGAAAGCCGCCGCGGAAGGCGTTCGCTTCGAGAATTCCTCCCCCACCGAACCTCTCGTAATCCTTCGCTACTTCGGACCCGAAGCCAATCCCGACGCTCCCGAAATAGGCGACGCCGCGAAGTAACAGGCTGAGATTCGGTCTAGTCTTCCTCAGCTATCCGCGCCTCAATGGCGGCGATCACTCCGTCGAGAGCCTTGATGCGGGCGTATCGCTTGCAGTTGCCCTCGATCACGGTCCAAGGAGCGTAGGAGGTATTGGTGCGTAGAAACATTTCTTCGGTTGCCTCCTCGTAGAGATCCCACTTTTCCCGGTTGCGCCAGTCCTCTTCGTTGAGTTTCCACTGCTTTGCGGAATCTTTCTCTCGGGCCTTGAACCGGTTCATCTGCTCGTCCTTGTCGATCTGAAGCCAGAACTTGATCACGACGGCACCGAAATGCCAAAAATTTTCCTCCATCTCGTTTATCTCGCCATAGGCCCGATTCCAATCGGCCTCGGAGCAAAACCCTTCCACGCGCTCTACGAGCACGCGACCATACCATGAACGATCGAATATGGTAAGGTGACCCGCCTTGGGAAACTCCGTCCAGAATCGCCACAAGTAGTGGTGGACTTTCTCTACGTCGTTGGGAGCCGCAATCGGTATCACTTCGTAACCGCGGGGGTCCATCTCCTCGGTCAAGCGACGAATGTTCCCTCCCTTGCCTCCGGCGTCCCAGCCCTCGTAGACGATGACCACAGGAATGCGACGATGGTAGATTTCATCGTGCAATTCGCCGATTCGCTTCTGGCGCTTCTCCAGAAGCTTGCGGTATTCATCCCTGTCCAGGCTCAGGGATAGATCCACCCTCTTCAAGCTCGGGGCAGTCGGGAACACGGGCAAATCCTTTTTCGGGGGAGGACCCTGCTTCGGCACATCCGTCGCCAGAGCAGTCACCCGCTTTCCCAAGACCTTAACCAAACATCGAAGAATACTGGCGTTGGCGGAAGTCACGTGCTTGGCATCGATCACCTTCCAAGGAGAGGCCGGAAGATCGGTGGCCTCGATCAATCGCTTAGTCGCCTTTTTGTACTGCCCGTACTTGCAGTGACGGGCAAGGACGTCGTCGGACACACGCCAAGCAGTGGCGGGATTCTTACGAAGCTTATCCAGGCGCTCGGCCTGCTCTTCCTTCGAAATGTCCAAGAAAAACTTGAAGATCACGGTTCCGCCATCCTTCAACTGGTTCTCGAAGGCGACGACGTCGTCCAATGCCTTGCTCAAGGAATCCTCATCCAATTCCTCCGCCACGTAATCGTCCAGCAAGGTGCGGTACCAACTTCGGTCGAATATGGCCATGCGTTCCGCCGATGGCGTACGCCTCCAGAACCGCCAGAGAAAAGGACGCAGTTGCTCGTCTCGATTGGGGGCGGCGATGCATGAAACCTTGAACCCACGTGGATCCAGAGGCTGGATCACGCGGTTGATCATGGTGCCCTTGCCCGCAGCGCTCCAGCCTTCGAAGACTATGAGCACGGGAATCCCCAACTCACGACAACGGCGCTGGAGCAAAGCCAATTCCTGCTCCAGTTCCTCGATTTCCCGCTTTAGTGCCTTTTTACCGTTCCCATCCATAGTATGAAAAAGCAATTCATGCCCATAGGACTAGCCCGCCAACTTTACAACACGGAAAAAAGAAAAAAGAAATTTGCCTAGATCTCAAAGCAAAAAAAGGCCTCGCCTAAACTGGCGAGGCCTTTGAAAATAATTTGCGAAATGCCTGATTAAAAAGTCAACAAACTGTTGGCATAAAACTCATCGACATCATAATCGCCACCGCCGTGTTCATCAACCGACGCATGACTGTATTCCAGTCCAAGGCTGAAGTTGTCCGTGATGGCAAAGCTAGTGTACAGGGTAATACGATCGGATTCTGCCAATTTCTCGAAGTCTTCGTGACTGTAACGAAGGGTGAGACCAAAGAAATCATTGAACTGATAGTTACCCATGAGCATCAAGTTCCATGCATCTTGAGCACCGACTTCCCAATTGTCGTATTCGATGGCAAGAGTAAGGGCTCGGTCGTTGTAGGCGAGCCAAGCGTTGAATTGCTCGATGTCTTGGTTGGCACCTTCTTTGGACTCGTGGGCATAACCTAATCGGCCTTCCAGTCCGGGCAT
>JACNJI010000247.1 GCA_014382645.1 Verrucomicrobiota bacterium
AAACGGCCCCCACCCTATTTCTGTGCCCGGCGTGCTCGATCCCGAGGACAAGGGACTCTTCAGTGATTCGCAGAAAACGTTCTCCCTCAGGGGAAACTTTGCACCCGGGCACTGTGCGAAAATTGTCACCGATGTAACCGTCACAAGAGATGCACACGTCCACGGAGATAATGTCCCCCGACATCAGCTTCCTTTCGGGCAAGCCAATGCCATGAACAATTTCCTCGTTCACGGACAGGCAGGTGTAACCAGGGAAAACCTTGGAACCGGCTCGATATCCCCTGCAGGCACTGGTGACGCCCAGTTCCTCCATCAGTTTTCCTCCGGCCTCATCCAAGTCCAAAGTGGAAATCCCCGCTTCCACCATGGCGCACAATTTGTGCAACACAGTGGCTGCCGCCCGCCCGGCTTGGCGCATTTTTTCCTTTTGCTTAAAAGTCTTGCAGATCACAGGATTCGTTAAAACACGGTAAAAACACAACCGAGCAATACTAAAGGGAATATTACGACCGAAAGGTTGGGGATTCATTGTCCTGCCAACGGCCCAAAAGGATGGCTCCAACCAAGAGCTGCAACATGTGATAGAGGATTAACGGCAACAGCAGGAAAAACAGTTTAGGGTGTTCGAGCCCAAACAGCAACTGCCCCATGGGTAAGCCCACGGCCAAGGATTTTTGCGAGGCGCAAAAGAAAGCGGGGAGTCGCCTGTTTCGTTCAAATCCCAATAGTCCCCCAAATCCCCATGTAAAGCACTTAGCAAAAGCAAGCAATATAGCCGCCCACACAAGCGCCTCCCACCAAATCGCCCCCGAGTCCTTGCCTGACCCGAGGAAGCCTTGGCAGAAACCCGCATAGGCGATGAAGAGTACACCACCATAGGAGAGATTGCGGAAGGATCGTTTGCGGCGGGCAGAGTCTTCATTGCCGAGGATTCGGCGAAACCCCAGACCTACGCAAAGCGGGGTCACTATGAGTCCGAGCAACTTCGCGAGGAATTCGCTAAAAAAACTATCGGACGATGTTTCCGCCATGGCAATGCCCTCCATCGGGAAAACAAAAAAGGCACACCACAAGGGCACCGCTAGTATGGCGAGGAGATTGGAAAGCGTGGCGTTGAAGGTAGCGGAGACCGAATCTCCACCCGAGACCGAGGTATAGACTATGGCGGTCGAAATGGTTGTGGGGAGGATGGCGAGGAATAGGAATCCGGGAGCCCATGGAAGTGGAATCATCCCCGAGACGACTAACCCCAAGGTCGCTAAAGGAAACAAGACGAAGGAAAAAATCTGTATGAAAAGGTGGAGACGCCAGTCACCTAATCCTTGCCGCAATTGGCCCAAAGGCAAATTCAGGCCTTGCAATAGGAAGATTAGCGCCACGGCTGCCTTTGTGGTAATTTCGGGCTTCAACGGCCCATCCGGTTCCCCACCCGCGGGCCAATACCAAGCCATAGCCAAGGCTCCTAGAAGCCCGATGGTGAAACCCTGTCCTTTGGGAAAGACTCGCATGATTTACGATTTCCTGTTTTTGATGCCATCCCCTTTCTTGCGCAATTTTGCGTTTCTACCAATCGCGAAAAGGATTACAATTTTCATTCACATTTAACAATGTCGACTGTACGAGCCATCACTTTTGATGCCGCAGGCACGCTCATGCGGCCTTGGCCTTCTGTAGGGAACGTCTATGCGGACGCCGCTCGATGCCGAGGTTATGCAACCGAAGACAGCGAGATAAACGAGCGATTCTATCGCGTTTTTTCCGAGACGCAGTCCACCAAGGTGACGTTCGAGGGAGACGAACGGGGTTTCTGGCGTATGATCGTGGGGCGCACATTCGAGGGATTCTGCCCAAAAGAAATTCACGATTCCCTCTTCGAGGAACTCTGGGAAACTTTTGCCGAGGGAAAATGCTGGCGGCTTGCCGACGGAGCTGTCGACACCCTCCAAGTTCTAGGAACGCGTGGCTATCGTCTGGCGGTACTTTCGAACAACGATTCCCGTCTTCGTCCCGTTCTTCGCGACCTCGGTGTAAGCGGACTATTTGAAGCACTGTTCATTTCCTCCGAGATTGGTTTTGAAAAACCTTCGCCGGAAATTTTTCAAGAAGTGGAACGAATACTAGGAACCACCCCCAAGGATATGTTTCATCTCGGAGACAGCTATTCAAGGGACGTGCAAGGGGCATTGTCAGCAGGTTGGCACACCGCGCTTTACTCTGAGAAGGCGTGTGCATCGCCCGAGAACATATCAAGGATAGAGAGTTTTCGAGAACTTCTCGACCTTTTGCCATGAAGGAGATTGAGGTTCTTGATGCGCTGGCTAGCTTATCCCATCTGGATGGGTCGTTGATGGTGGGCACCGATCGAGGAGGAGGGTACGTCGCCTATCTCGACTTCGCAGAAACCTTGACCCTGGATTCGATCAATAGTTCGGAGCAAATCGGCAAGCTGGCTGAAACGGTTTCGCCCTCGGGGCTTTCCTTTTCCGGTTGGGTGGGATTCTTCGGATACGAATTCCTAGCCAAACATGCAGGTGTTCAGCTTAGGGCTAACCGCGACATTTCGGTTCCGGAAGGTTTTTTCGGCCGTCCGCAAACGATCCTGCGATTGAGGGAGAGTCTACTATCCATCGAATCCACTCTCCCTGATCGCGAAGAGGAACTCGCCGCCAGTTTGGTGGATCCTGTGGTTCCGAAACCCTTGGCGAATCCCGTAGAGATCATTTGCAACCTTTCCTTCGAAGATTATGAGAAGGTATTCGCCACTGCTCGAGAAGCCATTCTCGACGGGGAGACCTACCAGATAAAGATTTCCCAGCGTCACGAAGCCCGAATCTCGATCGACCCCATCGACGCCTTTCGCCGTCTTCATGCCGCCAATCCTTCTCCCGAAGCTTTCCTGATTCGCCAACCCGACTTTGCCATCGTCAGTTGTTCCCCGGAAACGGTAATCGATAAAACGGGCGAAAAAATCGTAACTCGCCCCATCGGCGGAACTCACGAACGGCGATCCGGTATTGGCGACAGCGAAGCAATCGCCCGTTTTCTTGGCGATCCCAAGGAGGTAACCGAGCACAACATGCTGGTCGACCTCGAACGAAACGACCTTTCCGCCGTCTGTGAATTGGGAAGCGTTCGGATAGCTCGGTTTCGAGAAGTGGAGACCTATGCCCACCTCTTTCACCTCGTGTCCACGATCGAGGGACGGCTTCGTTCTGATTGTGATCTTGCAGGCATCCTTCGATCCATGCTTCCGGGA
Source organism: Verrucomicrobiota bacterium (assembly GCA_014382645.1). GTDB lineage: Bacteria > Verrucomicrobiota > Verrucomicrobiia > Opitutales > Seribacteraceae. The sequence goes on from JACNJI010000247.1 coordinate 3,257, forward strand.
GGCACCATCACAGGTTGCCCAAAGATCCGTACCATCGAGATCATCGACTCGCTCGAACCCTGCTTTCGAGGGCCATACACAGGAAGCTTCGGCACTATCGGAGACGATGGTTCGATCCGCCTCAACCTCATCATTCGGGCCCTCTTGATTCTAGAAGACCGTTGCTTTGCCCAAGCGGGCGGCGGCATAGTCGTGAATTCCTCTCCCGAATACGAATACAACGAAAACGGAGTAAAGGCCCGCGCCTTGCTCGACCTGTTGCGATGATCCTCCTCGTTGACCACAAAGACTCCTTCACCAGAAACCTCGAACATCTACTTTCAGACTTTGAGGAAGTCGTGGTGCTCGATCGTCTCGAGGCTACCGAAGTCGCAAATTCAGAAGAATCTCGGATGGTCGTCTTTTCACCTGGCCCCGGAAAGCCGGCGGACTATCCGGAAACTCAGGCGCTTTATCACCAACTGCGTGGTAAGAAACCAATCCTTGGCGTTTGTCTGGGCTTTCAGCTTATGCTTGAAGAGGAAGGGGCCCGCATCGTTCGACAACCGCAAGTCCTCCATGGAGTGGAAACCGAAATCGAAACAGATCCCGAATCCGTCACCTATGCCGGCATCGAGCCCCCCGTAAAGGTCGGTCGCTACCACTCGCTTCAAGTCGAATCCTCAAGCCTTTCACACCTGCCGACCGGCATTAGGACCACTGCTCGCGATCGCATCCGCAACGTCCCGCTATCCTTCGAAGATTGCGAAAGACGCCTCTTCGGCATGCAATACCATCCCGAATCTTTTCTTTCTAATCATGGTCACGCCATTCTCGCCAACGTCATCCACTATTGCATGGGATAGGGACGGCGCTTCCGTCCCCCCTCCGGAACCATGGGGTGGCAAGGGAGCCTTCACTACCATTCGAGTGGAAGGCACCCCGCCCAGCCCTCTCTTCCTAAATACTCATCTCGCTCGCTTGGAGGAATCCGCTCGCCTGCTCGAGGTAAAAGCCATCGTGTCCCAAGTCCAGATTCGCGAACGGATAACGACCTTCCTTTCCTCGACACAAATTCCCGTGCCATTCCTCGTTCGCGTTTGTCTCCTCGAGGATTGCCTCGCGCTCTACGTCCGACCGGCCAACCCGACCAGCCCCGAGCTCTCCGCGAGAATCCTCCGTCACCTTCGGCCAGTGCCCGAGGCAAAGTCGACCTTCGACAAGGAATTGTACGGACGCCTCGGTGAACTAGACATTGGCATGGAAGATTTTCTAATCGTTCATCCGACTGACGACCGAGTCCTAGAAAGCGCGACCTCCAACCTCCTCTTCGCCCAAGACAACCATCTCGTTGTTCCCGAGGAAGACATTCTCCCCGGCATCGTACTGTCCAGACTTCTTTCCAATATAAACGTCTTCGAGATCGATCGACGTTCACCAACTCTCGACGAACTCGTCACCTTCGATGAAATCATTCTCTGTGGTTCCGGTCGCGAGGTCGTCTCTCTCGCAACCATTCCCGAAGTCGGTTGGCAACGCTCTTCCGAAAAAACCTTATTGAAACTCCGAAAAACCTACGAAACAGTTAAAGTTCAAGCATGACCGAACATAATTTCAACGGCCAAGCCTTCCGCCTTCGCTACCCCGCCGTCATGGGAATCCTGAACGTGACGCCGGATTCCTTTAGTGACGGTGGTCTGCACCTAGAGGTTGCCAAGGCAGTCGATCGAGTCCGGCAAATGCTTGAGGAAGGCGCCCAGTTCATCGACGTCGGCGGTGAGAGCACCCGACCCGGCAGTGATCCGGTATCCGTTGACGAGGAACTTCGCCGCGTCCTGCCCGTGATCGAAGCTCTGCCCTCGGACGAGTGCGTCATCTCCATAGACACCACTAAACCGGATGTCGCCCAAGCTGCCCTCGAGGCGGGAGCCCATGTCGTCAACGACGTCTCGGGTGGAACCGACTCCACCCTCTTCGACCTCGCTGAACGCCACCAAGCAGGATTTGTCCTGATGCACGCCCAAGGTTTCCCCAAGACCATGCAGGACGCTCCCGCCTACGACGACGTGGTGAGCGAGGTTCTATCCTTCTTCGACGAGCAAGCGAAAGGTCTCGCCGAAAGAAACCTACCCAGGATCTGGATGGATCCCGGAATCGGCTTTGGAAAGACCCTCGAGCACAACCTCGCCCTCATGCACAACCTCGGCAACCTCCGCGACGATCGCTGGGGCATCCTTCTCGGAGCGTCCCGAAAGTCATGGATCGACAAGCTCTGCGGCGCACCCAGCCCCGAGCATCGCTTGGGCGGTTCCCTCGCCGCCGCCATAGAAGCTGCTCGTCAAGGCGCCGAAATCATAAGAGCCCACGACGTCCGCGAAACCGTGCAGGCATTGGAGGTCATGGAGCAGTTGAGTTGAGTTGCGCATTGCGGTAGGAACACCTTTTGCCTTCCCCTTCTTCGATTAGTCTTTTAGCTACAAGATATGGGCAGCATTCATTTGGAAGGCATCGAGGTCATGGCGCGGATTGGCCTGTTGGAGGAGGAGTTACTCGCCCCACAGCACCTCTTCGTCACGGTCGACCTTGAGTACGATTTCGAGATGGTACGTAAAACCGACGAATTGTCGGACGGCATCGACTATCGCGAAGTGATTGCTTTCGTAAAGAAGTTTGCCGCTGCTTACGATGGGAAGATGCTGGAGCGATTCGCTCAAGTGCTCGCCGAAAGCTTGAAGGATGCGTTTCCCGTAAGCAAGATAAGCCTCTGCGTGGACAAGCCCCGTTACACCGGCAAATTGGGACTGCGTGAAATTCGGGTACAGGTTGAGCTCTGAAACCTACGTTGGTCTCGGGGCGAACCTCGGAAATCCTCGGAAAACTTTCGAGGAAGCCCTGGGGTTGATTTCAAGTTTCGCTGAAGTGGTCGCCGGTTCTCGTCTTTATCGCTCGGCGCCTTTTGGTTTTCCGGATCAACCGGATTTCGTGAACGCAGTCGCCAAGCTGAAGACCGATCTCGAAGCCTTGGCCTTGCTCCGCGAACTGCGAACAGTGGAACAAGCGCTTGGAAAGAAGGTGATCCGGGAAAATGGTCCTCGGATAATAGATCTCGACCTGCTCGTGCACGGGGATCACGTAATCGACTCCGAGGAACTGATCCTGCCACACCCGGGTATTGCCGAACGCGATTTCGTACTGCTCCCCTTGTGTGACCTTGCACCGGAAATCCTTCATCCTGTCCTTCGTAAGAGCTTCAAGGAACTGAAGGCAAGTCTGGCGGATCAACACGTCATCGGCACTCCGGAAGACTGGTCTTTCGACCTTTTTTCGGATACTTCCGAATAAATGAATGAGGCCAACTCGTTCAAGCCCTTCGTTCTAAAAAAAACCTCAGACGAAACCCGCAAACAGCTTGCGCGACAAATAAAGATCGAGTTTGATAGCTGGAAGACACTTCACGAAATTAAAGAATGAGCATTTTCCAAATCAAGACAGGTTACCCTTTGAGAGTGAAACCCTTGCCGGTCCAGTTTTTCGTCATCTCGCTGCTCAGTTTGGGATTATCGGCAAATGTTCCGGAAGTCGTGAAATTTAATCGCGACGTTCAGCCCATCCTCTCGAGTAAATGCTACCAATGCCACGGACCGGAGGAGGAATCGAGAAAGGCGAAACTTCGGTTCGACGAGCAGGAATCACCCTTCGCCGAACGCGATGGAGTGCGGGCCATTGTGGCAGGCGACCTAAAGGCGAGCGAGCTTTGGCATCGAGTAAACACCGGCGATGCAGACGAAGTGATGCCACCTCCCGAAAGTAAGAAAGAATTGTCCGCAGACGAGATCGCCATCCTGAAGAAGTGGATCGAGCAGGGAGCCGAATGGGAGGGGCATTGGTCCTTCGTTTCCCTTGGAAAGCCTGGATTGCCCGCAGTGACAAATGACAGTTGGTCGAGCAACCCCATAGACCGGTTTATTTTGGCCAAGCTTGAAGCGAAAGGAATGCATCCATCCCCTGAGCCAGATGGAAGAACTCTTATTCGACGTCTTAGCTTTGACCTCACAGGGCTTCCTCCCACTCTTGAAGAAGTACAGGCGTATCTGAACGATAAGTCCGAAAAGGCTTACGAAAAGCTTGTAGACCGCTTGCTCGCTTCCGAGGAATACGCCGAGCGAATGACTCTGGTCTGGATGGATGCAGCTCGCTATGGCGACACTTCCGTCTTTCATGATGATGGCCCTCGAAGCATGTGGCCTTGGCGAGACTGGGTTCTAAATGCCTACAGGGACAACATGCCTTTCGACCAATTCACCATCGAGCAACTGGCAGGTGACTTACTCCCCGAAGCTACCCTGAATCAAAAGATAGCTTCCGGCTTTAACCGCAACCATGCGACCACCGATGAGGGCGGAGCCATAGCCGAGGAGTATCGGGTGGAATATGTAGTGGACCGCGTTAAAACTACGGGAAACGTCTGGATGGGGCTCACCCTCGAATGCGCTCAATGTCATTCACACAAGTACGATCCTATTTCCCAAGAGGAGTACTACCAATTCTACGCCTTTTACAACAACAACGCCGATCCGGGGATGCAGACTCGTGGAGGCAACCAAGCTCCTGTCGTAGAAGTCGTGTCGCAAGATGAGCAAAAAAAGAAAGCGGAGATAGAGAAACAGCACAAAGAACTAGCAATAAAGCTGGATTCCCGAAAGAAAGGCGCCAAAGCGCCCTTCGAGCAATGGACCGAGGAACAATTCCTCGAAGTCGTCGATAAAGGGGAGAAGAAGCCAATCGAGCCGGGCGGACTTGTCGCTCATCTCCCCCTTGACTCCTTCGAAAAGAATCTGACTCGCGACCTTGTCCGCGAAAAAGGTGAAAACCGATTGCAAGGGAAGGCAAAAGCGATTCCCTCAGGCAAGTTCGGTGGCGGGCTGAAGATCGAGGGAAACGGTTTCGTGGAAGTAAAAGGATTCGGCGACTTCGAATGGAACCGACCGTTCAGTTACGGTTGCTGGGTGAAGGCTCCAAACGACAACCAGAACGGATGCATCTTGGGCAAGATGGATGAAGGCAAAGACTTTCGCGGATATGATCTTTGGCTACAGGGAGGCGCCCCGGGAGCTCACATCATTAACAAATGGCAAGACAATGCGGTAAAAGTCGTCGGGAAAAAGAAAATTGCAGCTAAGAAGTGGCAGCATATTTTCGTAACCTACAACGGTTCCGGTTCAGCCGGCGGAACAAGTGTTTACCTCAACGGGGAAAAGCTAGACCATACCGTTGAAGCGGATGGATTGAACGCCTCTATCGTAACCGACAAGCCCTTGCGGCTAGGTCGCCGTTTCAATTCCGCGCAGGCCAATGGCCTGGAAATCGACGATGTTCGCTTCTATGATCGAGAGTTGACCGATGCCGAAGTGAAAACTCTTTCCGGGTCAGACCCTATCGGTCCCCTTCTTGGAATTGCCTCCGCAGATCGCACGCCGGCCCAAACCAAAACCCTCTTCGAGCACTACCTCAATTCCTTGGACAAACCTTACAAAGGCCTCGTCGACCAACGCCGTAAGCTCGACACCCAACTGGCCGGGCTGAAAAAGACGAAAATTACCTCCATGGTGATGGGCGACAATGCAAAACGGCGGGCTACTTATCTCCTCATGCGAGGCCAGTACAGTTCCCCAAAAAAAGACAAGGAAATCGAGCCCGGAACCCCTGTCTTTTTACCTGAAATGTCAAAGGGTTTGCCCAAGAACCGCCTAGGCATGGCCAAATGGCTGATGGATCCTGCCCACCCACTCACCGCTAGGGTTACCGCAAATCGTCACTGGCAAACCATTTTCTCCCAAGGACTGGTAGATACTCCGAGTGACTTTGGTTCCCAAGGAAACCGGCCGACTCACCCCGACTTACTCGATTGGCTCGCCGCCGACCTCCGAGACAATGGATGGAACGTCAAGCGAGCGATCAAGCAGATGGTTATGTCGGCCACTTATCGACAGTCATCGACCACCTCTTCCAAGCACAAGGAGTTGGATCCCTTAAACCAGTTCTTGGCTCGAGCTCCCAGGTTTCGCCTTATGGGGGAATTTGTGCGCGACAACGCTCTATCCATAAGCGGTCTCTTGAACAAACAGTTCGGTGGTCCCGGCGTAAAACCCTATCAACCCCCGGGACTCTGGGTTGAGGTATCCTTGAGCGGAGGTCGCAGGTTCGTCGCCGACAAGGCGGAAAAGCTTTACCGCCGGAGCATGTACACATACTGGAAGCGCTCATCCCCGCAACCGGCTCCGATGGCTTTCCATACCCCCAGTCGTGAGAAATGCGTCCTAAAACGCCAGCGAACGAATACGCCGATGCAGGCCCTGATAACCCTAAACGACGAGCAGTTCGTAGAAGCTTCACGCGTATTCGCCGAGCGCATCCTGAAGAGTGGTCGAACCGACTTCCAGGATCGCCTCGACTACGCCTTTGAACTGGCCACCTCAAGACCGTCTGATGATCTGCGTCGCAATGTTCTGAAATCGACTTACGAGGAGCAACTGGCCCTTTTCAAAAAGGAACCCGAAAGAGCCAAACAACTTATTGCGGTGGGAGATTCAAAGCCGGACGCATCGATAGATCCGGTGGAACATGCCACTTGGACCCTGCTTGCCTCCATGATTCTGAATCTCGACGAAACTCTCAATCGAGAATAATGCTTTCACTAATAGTATCGCCATGAATTCCTACGATATCAATCCGGCTCTCACTCGCCGAAAGCTTCTCAACCTAGGTGCCCGAGGGCTTGGAGCCCTTGGCGCAGCAAATCTTCTTAATCCTGCGCTTACGGCAGGAATTACTGCCGATGGCCTTGGAGGCACGCTTGGAGGCATTCATTTTCGTCCTAAAGCAAAGCGGGTAATTTATTTATTCTTCTCCGGCGGTCCGTCGCACATCGATATGTACGACTACCACCCCGCAATGCGAGATATCCACGGTATCGAACTGCCTGACTCAATTCGCCAAGGTCAGCGCATCACGGGAATGACCTCGGGGCAGAAATCATTTCCTTGCGTGGCTCCGATGTTCAAGTTTTCTCGCCATGGGCAAAATGGGAGCTGGTTCAGCGAAATCGTTCCGAAAATCGGAGGCATCGCTGATGAGATCACTCTCATTAAGTCCGTCCACACCGAGGCCATAAACCACGATCCCGCCATCACCGCCATCAATACCGGCGTCCAACAACCCGGAAAACCCTCTCTTGGGGCATG
>JACNJI010000355.1 GCA_014382645.1 Verrucomicrobiota bacterium
TTTGGGGCAGATGAACGCAACGCCGCTAGGAAAGCCTCGGCCGCATCCTGCCGCTAGGCACTTGCGTGGAGGACAAGCGCGGACAGGATCGACGCAGGATTACACTTGCGGACCGATGGAGGAATGTCGCGGACCTGTCATGACGACGTAGGTCTGGTAAGCCGTGCCGGAGGGCAGTATGCGTTCGTCGGCAGTGGGGATATGGGTATGAGTTCCCAAGACTGCGGCCACTTTACCGTCCATATGCCAACCGAAGGCAACTTTCTCGGCAGTGGTTTCAGCATGAATCTCGACGAGGATTGCGTCCGTCTTTTCTCGGAGTTCCCCCACGATACGATCGGCCGTGGCAAAGGGACAATCAACGTTTAGCTTCATGAAACTGCGGCCGAGCACCGTAAAAACCCCGAGCCGAAAACCATTCTTGGCGACTACAAGGCGAGGACGCCCCGGATTACTTGAATGAAGATTGGCAGGACGACAAACGAGGGTAAGCCCATCGATTTCATTGTTGAAGTTCTTCTGATCCCAAACGTGATCCCCCAGCGTAAGGGCATCTATGCCGCAACCGAGAAGTTCCAAGGCGATCTTACCGGTAATACCTGCTCCACCGGCGGCATTCTCGCCATTGGCGACAACCAAGTCGAAGTGATGCTCCTGTCGATAGGCTGAAAGTCGTTCCTTGAGAAAACGGCGACCCGGACGGCCTACGACGTCTCCGAGAAATAGAATTTTTCGAGCACTAGAGTTCATTCTTGGTAATAGCAGAGAAGGCGATCGTGGACAAGGAGGACGAAATCGTCGCGTCCATCCCCGTTCAAGTCGAGCACAAGACCTTCGCGTGGTTCGGATGCCCCACCCTTACGACCTTGGTAATGTAGGTTGGACTCGAACACGTGAAAGCGAAGGACACTGTCCCATTGGCTTTTCTCATCGTCGAATCGAAGGAATTCCAAGAGGTGGCGAGTCGAATCGAGACAGAGGAGATCTAAAACGCCGTCGGAATCGAAGTCGCCGCAATCGACGGCGTCATGGGCAACGTTGCGCAAGTCGGTGGTGTAGCGGGAATGAATGGCAAGAACGGGAGTGTCATCGGTTTCACGGGTGGGAATTCGGCGGAAACCCGACTTGCCAATAACCAACAATTCGTGGGAGTCCCCAACTTTTCTCACAAGAAGGCGACGAATATCAAATTCACCGGTTTCAATGGAGCGTGCATATCGAAAGACTCCGTCCGCGTCTCGAGAAAGCGCTTCGAAACCTTTCTCGGCAGGCGAGTAGAAAAGGATTTCAGGCTTTTTGTCGCCCAATACGTCGATAGAGAACGGAGCTAGGATCTGTCCTTTGCCGGCGCGCGAGTTAAACTGGTCGAGTACTTCCAGTTTGTCGCCTTTAAGGGTAAATGCGCGAACGAACCCGTCCCCGGTCACGAGAAGGTCTGCCTTTCCATCCTCGTTTACGTCGGCAAAACCGATGCGAGCGGGGGTCAGGTCGGCCAGCATGCTTTTTCGAATGGCCGAAGACTCGGCGGCATGCTCAAGCTTGCCTTTGCCATCCCCGCGAAGAAGAATAGCGGGATCTCGGGGTGAGAGGACGAGAAGATCCATGTTTCCGTCGCCATCTAGATCGCAGGGGATGATGCCGGAAGGATCGCGTTTGATGCCTTTCAACTCGATTTTTTCGGTCTCGGTGAAACCCCCTTCACCTTCGGGTAGGAAGCGATGAAGCGTGTAGTCGTAACGTTCCTTCGTAACCAGGAGAATTTCATCCAGGCCATTGGCGTCAAGATCGGCGCAGGCGGCGGTTACGGGTTCGTCCTCGAAAGTAAGGGCATCGGGAAATTGAAATCTCTTTCCAGCAAGGCATCGGGAGACGCCCACAAGTTTTTCTCCACTGCTAACCAAGACGAGACTCGCCCCACCCTTTTTGTGGAAGCGTCCGGCGGAGAGAGAGGAAATCTCGCTGAAAGATGGGAAAGTCGCTGGCGACACGAAATCACCATCCGCTCGCCCCTTGAGGAAGAGAATTTCCGCTCCGCTTGATGCCGCCACCATGTCGTCGATCTTGTCCCCGTCGAAATCAGCAGAGACAAAGGCAGCGCGGTCATCGCCGGAACTGAACAGATCCAAGATGAGAGAGGGCCATACGAAAGCTCCCTCGGACCTAACATTATCGGGGGATACGGAAAAGAGAGCGATGTCTCGGCTATCCGTCTCGATTCCGACGAAAGCGGGTTTGCCCTTCCCACTCAAACCCCGAGCCAGAAGGTTTACACCTGATCGAGATGACAGCGGATGAGAATACTCGGGACCGAAACCCGATTTATCCCATAAGCGGGTACGGACACCGCGATCGTCTCCCGGGGCTTGGTAAAGCCAGTCATTGTCGCCATCACCATCGAGGTCGGCGAAGTGAAGCCCCCTTGAGCGAGGCGAATCATCACGATATAGAGTTGGTTGTCCGTCGGACTCTCTTCCTTTCATTCGGAAAACTTCCAAACCCTTTTTCACATGCGCCAAGAGTTCGAGAGAACCATCGCCATCGAGATCTCTTATGGCCAAGGTCCCGGTTCCCGAACGGAGGACACCGGTGTCGATCTCAACCGGGATGCTCCAAGAATCGTCCTTCTCTCTGAAGCGGACGAATACGCCATCCTCCGCACCGCCGTACGCGAGGTCTACCTTTCCGTTGGCATCCAGATCACCCGTCGCCAATGACGTAACCTCGACGTCGATTGACAAATTTTCTCGCTGATATGGGGCGTCCTCCAACACCGGTTCCCATCGATCGAATCGAGTCGAGCGGACGTTCTTCACCTTTTCGCCCGGCTTGCGGCGATAAAGGATCTCTATCCGCGAACGCTCATGATTCACGATGGCAAGGTCCACGAGTCCGTCACCGTTGATGTCGGAGGAGTGGAGAGATCGAGCATTCCAATCGATTTTCACCACTTCCGGCCCAAGAAACCGAAAGGCGGTTGAATTCCTGTCTTCTTTGGCAGAAAGTGGGAACCAGGCCAAAACAAAGATGGCCAGAGAGCAAAAAATTTTCTGCAGCATCAGTCTCCCTTCGGGAAAAGCTTGGCTTTCGATATGAATCCCCGCTTGGATTCACGAGTCCAGGTAAGTAAAAAATAGGGAAGGCTGGGAAAGTCCTTGTCAAAAAAGCTCTCGTCTTTGTTGGTGATTCCCAACTCCAATTTAAACTTACTATCTTCCAGAGCCATTCCGAGAAGTGGAAAGAGAAAATTCGACAAGTTTTCCAGATCGACGTAATCCCATTGCTTCACGCCCTTCGGGGTCTCTCGAAGCACGGCGGCTACGGAAGGCTCTTTCCAGAGACTTTTGCGAGATTTGTTCAAACGACTTATCACGCGCAACATACGAGCGCGATCGCCAAGATTGACCAACAACCACTTGGGAGTGACGGCATAGGAAAGGTCAATGCCAGTGCCTTCTGCTCCTCTCATGGATCTTACCGTAATTCCCTTGTGCTCGCGATCTTGAAACAATTCGCCTCCGGGAGCAATCGAACCCAACATCGTGCGGAGAGATCGATCAAAAACTTCGGAATCTCGTAGGGACACAGCGAAAAACTCGCTCATCGGCAAGTCGCTCGGCTCGTCCAACTCTTCTCGGTCCAAGGGCTTGAGGTCTGAAAAAGTAACGAGTTCGTCACCCAGGGCACCCAGAATATCCTTGCGAACATTCACGCCAGCCTTGGTTTCGAATGCCTGAATCTGGGAATCGAGCAAAAGGTAAAGCGCCGGACTAACCTTACGCAAAATCTCCTCCACAATCGGCCAAACCGCTCCAAGGTCATATCGGGCTACAGTGGCAGTTGCTACTCCGGAGGGCACGAAAGAAACAAGGGGAGCATCACCGTCTGGCAAACGCATTAACTTAAGTAAACCTTCTCGCTCACCCATAAAGAAAGCCGACGCGATTTCCATTCCACCCTCATCGAAGTCCATTTTGAGGCCAATGCATTCCGCGCCTTCCAAGCCAAGGGCATCGATGATGCCTTTAGTCGTAACGCCGAACGGGTTTTCGGGAATCTGCATGTCTTCGGACTCCCCGACAACATCGAGTAGATCGCCAAGACCCCGTAAATTGAGGAAGAATCGAACATCACCTTCTCCGATTTCCTCAAATACCTCGCGATAATCGGGATTCTCCACGATTCCCCCGGAAGGTTCGTCCGCGAGGCTTTCGACCAAGTTCTCAATCGCAGAACGACCACCGCCAAAACCGAAAATTCCATCAACGACAAATATTCCCATGCGTTTTTCTTCGTCTTCTGCTTTCCTGGAATCCCACAAGAAGAATACGGTCTCGTTGCCAATTTCTTCTTTCTCGACAAGCATGTGTCCTCCCGAATCCTTTACTTCTTTCTCAAGCCATCGGATAAGTTCGTTCAAGTCCTCGGGGGTCATTTCGGTCTCAGCTAGAAGTACAACTTCGGGTAAACCATACTCGTCATCATCGTCGACCTTCAACATGTTCTCGATACCTCCAAACGCGAATGCCACTTGGCCTGAAAACTGTTCGCCAAAGTCAATAATCCTTTCGAACAACTCCTTGGAGGGGCCGTTCTCGGGATTCTCGGGAAAAGCCTTTGGCAATCGCTCACGGAGTTGCTTGATTCCGGGATGCTTCCAAATATTGCCGAAGGGGCCTTCCTTCAGATCCTTTTGGAGATTGCTCAAGTCGTCGACCTCCATGGTCACCCAAGCGCTATCGGGCAGGTATTCGGCAAGCTTGACTTTTGCGGAAAGAAGGGATGAGACCGTCAAGAAAGCAAGAGCGAAGGGGAAGTCTTTCATCTGAAAAAGAATGAGAGTTATTAACGAGGAGCAGGATTGTAGCGAAATCCGGCATTTGGGTTACGGGGATCGAAAGCAAAAGCGTCGCGATTCTGCAGAAATGTCTTTAGAGTGCGTACGGGAATTGCAAAACCGAGTCCTTCCGCTCCTGTAGAGACAATTTTCAAATTGTTTACGCCGACCACTTCGCCGCGGTAATTGAACAGTGGGCCTCCCGAATTTCCGGGATTTATCTCAGCGGTGGTCTGTACGTGTAGACGGGATTGGATGATGCGGTTTCGTAGACTTACGATCCCTTCGGACACACTTCTCTCGAGACCTAGAGGATTGCCGATGGCGAAAACGCGGTCGCCTTGCCGCAGTTCCTCGGAACGTCCAAGAGGCACGGTGGCAAACGTCTTGCCCGTAGCTCCCTCGATCTTGAGCAAGGCCAAGTCGACGTTGCCCCCGGCAGCCACGATGCGAACGTTGTCGTAGTTGTCTTTGATCAGCTCGGTCTCAGTATGCCGAAAAATAGTTACGGAAATTTTGCGTTCACCCGCGATTACGTGATCGTTGGTGATCAGGTAGCCCTCTGGATGAATCAAGAATCCTGATCCCAGCCCAACGGGAGTACGCACCATGACCACAGACTCACCTAGACGAGCGACCAGTTCTCTCAATGGTCGCTCTCTGGCGTTGGTGGTTTCCCTGAAGAGAGATGCTGCAAATGCATTGGAGGCGCCTCCGACCTCACCGGGTTGCTTATCTACCGAAGCGATTTCCGAGCGGGGAACAGTCAATACAGAAAATCCGAGATCCAATACCAGGTGATCCGGGTTTTCCTTGAGTAACTGACCGCTAACCGAGGCACCCGACTTCAAGCTCAGCTTAGTTTCATCTAAAGCAATAAGGGAGAGCCAAGGTGAAGCCAGTATTATGAAATAAGAAATAAAACGAGGATACATTGAACAATGCTAAGATGCACTCGCCAAGAGTAGCGAGGACAAAAAAGGCAAGCAACCTATTAGAACTTGGGATAAAAGAAACTGACCTGAGAACAGTTCCCCATGTTTTTTCCACTAAGGGCTTGCGGCTTGGCTCCGACACCTTCCGTATCGAGAATCATTAACCTCTTGGACCCGTTTTTCGCACGCGATGTAAAGACAAGATGACGACCGTCGTTCAACCAACAGGGTTGCATCCCATCATTCGCTCCGGAAGTCAAAAATCGACTCTTTCTCTCTTGGCCGTCAAACAGAGCGACTTGAAACCCTCCACTTACTGCAGCCGAAAAGGCAATTTTTCCGGAATTACGTGGATTCCATGAGGCCTCGGCGCAATGTGAGCTAAGGTTTGTGGGAATTCGAGACAAGGCACCCGTACTCAGAGACACTTCGTAGAGTTGCGGCTTACCCTTGGCATCGGATGTAACAATCAATCGTTTGCCGTCCGGAGACCAGCATGGCCCGGACTCATTGCTTCTGTTGTTGGTTACACGTTTTGGCCGGGCAGCGGGACTGGAGGCTAGCCAAAGTTCGGGATTTCCCGTAACCGAAAGAATAAATGCCACTTGCCCGGTTATGGGATTTTGAGAGGCACGTAGGTTGTTCCCCTTGTATTTCGCCACGGTAGTTATTCTGCCGTCAGTCAAATTGAGCAGGAAAACATTGTTGAAGGTGTGACGATTGCTGGTGAATAAAATTCCGCGACCATCCGTGCTCCAACTGGCATTGTAGGTGAGTTTCTTGAAATTCGTTTTGGACTGAACGGAAGAAAGAAGAGCATTGCCGACATATATCTCTTTGCTACCGGAAAGATCAGAAATATAAACATATTTCCCAGAGAAAAAGCCGGGGGTTTTCAAGGTTTGAAACACTGCCCCATCGCAAGCGCGTAGCATCGCGGTTTGTTGATCAGCTCCCGAATAGGCCTGCGTCAAAACTGTTCTTCTGGGTTTTCCCGTGGATATGCGAAGAGATACACTAGTAGGAGCGACGGTCTTAAATTCAAAGGAGTGGTGTCCTTGAGCGTTAGCAACCATTTTATAGCCTCCATGTAGTCCGAAGGCCGCACTAGCAATTTTTGCTAGTCCTGGGGAAGTATTACCGAAATCAATAAAGAATTGTTTTCGAGCTAAAGCCGTTTCGATAGGCGGCAACTCGATCACCGCGCCTGTACTCGATTGTGCCTGCACCGGCAGTGTGCCACAGAAAACTACACTGATGAAAACGATCAACCACGATTTCTCTAAAATACCAAAATTCATAACTACGCTCATTCTGTCCAAATACACGAAGCCGCAAGATTAAAACGACTTCACTTTTAATTTTGACCGGATTGAGGGTGAAACGCTCAATTATCAAGGGCGATTTTGTTTGCTCGTCTTTGGGTTACTCGTATGATCTTACCCCTTTTCAGCATGGACAAAGAAATACTCTTAGGCGCACTAGAAAAAGTCAAATACCCGGGTTTCAGTAGGGATATAGTTTCCTTTGGTCTGGTTCGTGAGGCATCTTGTGAAAATGGGGTCGCGGTCGTCACCTTGGAATTGACCTCAAGTGATTCTACCGTTCCGGCGCAGCTTAAAAGGGAGACCGAAGAAGCCTTGAGTTCCGTCGACGGAGTGAAAGCAGTAGAAGTGAGCGTGGTGGTCAAGAAAAGCAAAGGTTCGAACTCGAACCAATCCTCAAAGACCGACGAAGGTGGCGGGACCTCAAGCAGACCATTGCCCGAAGTGAAATACATTGTGGCGATCGCAAGTGGTAAAGGAGGAGTGGGCAAGTCCACTGTGGCAGTGAACTTGGCTTGTGCTTTCGACAAGCTGCTCCGAGAGCAAAACGAGCCTTACCATGGAGTTGGAATAATGGACTGCGACGTGTACGGTCCTTCTGTCCCCCTCTTGATCGGCGCATCCGAAAGACCGGAAGTTATCGGTGAAAACCTAATTCAACCCGCGGAGAACTTCGGGGTGAAGGTTATCTCCATGGGGTTACTTGTGGATGAAGACGTCCCCGTCGTGTGGCGAGGTCCCATGGTCATGAAGACCATTCAGCAATTCACCGCCAATGTGGCTTGGGGAAAACTTGACATAATGCTGATTGACCTGCCTCCGGGAACCGGCGATGCCCAACTTTCTCTTGCTCAAACTTTGCCTTTGAACGGCGCGGTTATCGTGACTACGCCACAAAAAGCTGCCGTGGACGTGGCCCGCAGAGGGGCTCGTATGTTTGAAAAGGTAAGCGTACCTTTGCTCGGAGTAGTAGAAAACATGAGCTTTCTGCTCGACGAGGAAACGGGGACCAAAAGATATCTCTTCGGAAAAGGTGGTGGACCTGCTACTGCGGAAGCTCTGAAAACCCCATTTCTTGGGGAGATTGCCTTGGACGAAAGGATTCGGCTAGGGGGAGACAATGGTATTCCGGTTGTCGTGTCGAATGCAGATGGTCCCGCAGGTAAATCCATCCGAAATATCGCTGAAAAGCTTTGGGGAATACTGACTGCAGACTAAGGACAAGATCAGTCGAAAGGCTACGAACGAGCGTTAAAGCTCTCTCAGTAAAGTCCCGGCAACATTTACACCCGGACTCGGAAATAAGAATTTCAGCTTTTAATTTCCTTATGCAAGGTATGCCTGCGCAGATGGCGATTATACTTCTTCTTCTCAATGGGCTCCTGTTGGAGCTTCTTGTTGCGAGAAGAAGTGTATCGTGAAGGAGGCTTGCCCTCTTTGCGTGCCTCGGTGCATTCCAGTATAACAGTATCTCTAGCCATGATTTAACATACGTTAGATTAACTTGGAACTCACCGCAATGCAAAAGATGCAAAGGCTTAGTAGTTGCAAACCGACAAATCCTCGCATAACATTTATCAATTATGGAAATGGATCGCTCTAATTCCGCAGATGTCTTAACCGCAGCCGAAACGGCGAGGCGGGACATGCAGCTTCGCCGCGATGATCGACCCGACAACGAAGTACCTGAAAACGCCGTAGAGAGCTCAGTAAAAGTTACTCAAGCTCCTGAACCGATTGAACTGACAGGCGAACTAGCTTCACAGCTTGTCGACAACCCAAGCCCGGGCATACCCCTCGAATCCGTGGACAACATCGAGCAATCCGGCTTGGACTCGACTCGAAATCCCGATTGGGAGACACTCGAGAAAAGCCACCTCCCTCCCGAACCTGGTTCCGGTCAACTCCACAAAGACCAATATTGGGAAGAACGAAGTGAAGATCGAGAACTTCAAGACAAGGATCTACAGGAGGAAGCCATCCGCGAAGATAGCGAAAGCTTTGATCAGTCCGCCCAAATCGCCGAGGATTTCAGCCGAGCCAATTCCAACGAAGTTCTCGACCCTTATTATCGTAGTGGTTCTCACCCATCCAGTCCCCCTTCGGCAGGTTCCAGTCTCGACTCCTTTGCCTGACGTATGGCCGTACAACCACCTCCCGAGCGGATCGAATTGATTGGAAACGAGCTAGCCCTTGCATGGCCCGACGGCCGAGAGGACTTTTTGCCAGCCCCCTTCCTGCGGACAAACTCTCCCAGTGCTGAAAATCAGGGTGAGCCCGACTTGTTCGGCAGAATAAGCGGAGGCGCTGCACCAAAAAATGCTGCGAGCATTAGCCTTAAAGGTTTCGACTATGTTGGCAACTATGCCGCTCGATTGGTTTTTTCAGATGGTCACGACACTGGTATTTTCTCTTGGGAATACCTGAGGGAAATCGCCGAAGAATTTAGAAAGCTTTAAATCGCGATCACGCCAAGCCGCGATGACTCTGACGGGCGAAGTTAGCGATTTCACCGGCGATGCTGCTATTCGCCAAAGTTCCATTTTCCAGCTCGGCGAGAGCTTGTTTGCGATTTAATTCGCTCCGATAAAGAGCCTTGTAGGTAGCACGGGCGTCCTCGATTTCCTCGCTGGAAAAACCCGAGCGCTCCATGCCCACTTTGTTGATCGATCGAACCTCCGCGGGGGCACCGTCGGCTAACATGAATGGTGGAACATCCTGCACAAGTTTGGCGCAAGCGGCCACCATGCATAGACGACCAAGTCGACAAAATTGGTGAATACCTGCATTCCAGCCGATGTTTACGTGATCCCCTACCACCACGTGACCGCCAAGAGCCGAATGGCTGCTCATGACCAAGTGATCGCCGACTATGCAGTCATGGGCAACATGACTATAAGCGAGGAAAACGTTGTCCGAGCCAATCTCCGTAGCATCCTCGGGGTTTGTGGCCACGTGAGCGGTAACGTATTCACGAAATACATTTCGATCCCCTACCCTAAGCTTGGGGTGACCACCCTGATACTTGAGGTCATGGGTCATGCCTCCGACAAGGGAGTAAGGATGTATATCGTTCTCTTTACCGAGAATGACATCCCCCTCCACCGTCGCGTGGTGGCGAACCCGGCAACCATCTCCGATGGAGACCTTGTGACCGACATAACAGAATGCCTCAATCACGACGCCCTCTCCCAATTCGGCATCCTTTTCTACGATTGCCTGAGAATGTATTTGCGTAGCCACTTCAGAAACGGAAAAAGGTCAAGAAGCCTCACCGGCATCGGCAAGAGCAAACATAAGTTGGGCGGAAGACACGACTTTACCATTCACCCTGCACTCGGCG
>JACNJI010000258.1 GCA_014382645.1 Verrucomicrobiota bacterium
GTCTGGGCATTGCGGAGAAGGTCTTTCTGGACGAGGATATCATCGGGTTCCTGAAAACCACTTTTCGGATAAAGGCTCGCCATGTCTTGCAAGAGTTAATCAATCGTCCCGTTTCCGATCTATTCGGATCACCCGAAGCGACGGTCGAAATACGAGAAAGCGTCGAGCGTGAGATCGTTCCGAGACTAGCGGACACACTCATTGAGAAGGCGGGTGCAATCGCCTCTCATTTTCCCGTACGCGAAGAACTTGAAAAGGTTTGGAACAAACTTTCCAACGAGGACATTCGAGACAGTGTAAAAGGAACCCTTTCGCGGGAGTTCGCCACTCTCGTGAACCTTGGCGTGTCTCTCGGCGCAATGACGGGATTCCTTTTCGCTATGGCAAGCTTACTTGGCATTTTTATAATTTAAGCGACCAAAAAATGTACTCAAGAATCGAAAAATTTCCGCCGGATGGACTCCATATCGAGCTTTTCCCGAATGGCCTAAAAGCAGAGGAGGGACGATATCTAAATGGAGGGAAGGAAGGATTGTGGACGGTATGGCATCCATGGGGAGAGAAAAAGACTGAAACCCATTATAATAAGAATCTCGAAGAGGGAAGATTTAGGCATTGGTACGAAAACGGCCAATTGGCAAACGAATCGTGGCATCAAAAAGATTTGCAAAACGGGCACTACCGAAGGTGGTATCGTAGCGGACAAAAAATGTTCGAAGGGAAATTTCTTAAGGGCTCGATCTGGGAGGACAAAGGTTGGAGACCGGACGGCAAACAAAGCGAGACACTTATTACGGACGGTGACGGCATAATAATCGATTACTATGAGAATGGACAGGTCTGGCTCGAAAGTCACTATCATCAGGGTCAGTTAGTTTATGCGAAAGGTTGGGATCCCGACGGCGAACCAAACGAAACATGCGTGGAACAAGGAGAAGGGGTGGAAGCTTGGATTCTTGCAGATGGACGAAAGATGCTTGTTGCCTTTGAGGGAGGACAGGAGACAGACGCCCAACCTGCAGATATAGATTACCACTACCCATCCTGCCTAACGAGTCTGATTTTGTGATTATTCATTCTCTAATGTGATGAAGGGAACTCGCTGCGGGCATTCACTATTTGCTCGGTCTTTACTGTTTGTCCGGGAAATAGATGCGGCTCATTTCGCGGAGGATTTCTTCTAGGCGTTCGTAGTATTCCTCGTCCCTGAGGTTTGTTTTGCGGGAGCGGTGGCGGGCTAGTTCTAGCTCGAGGGCATCGCGCTCGGCCCTTTGCTCGGCAGTAAGCTTGCGTTCATTTTCACTCGGGATCAAATGAAACTGATGGGCCCGCAGCCCATCGGGCAAGAGGCCTTCCTCTGCGCTTTTCTCGGTCACCTGCAAGCCGCGGAACCAGTCTGCCTGGGTGCCTTTGCCGTCGCCATTGTCGTCGAGCAGGGAATGCTCGGTGGCGAGACGTCCATCTTCCTCGTAAAAAGACGCCGTCCGTTGGGCCGCAATGAGCCAGGCCTCGAGGAGGGAGGTCTGACCGTCCTTGTCGAGGTCGGCGGTGGAATCGCCGATGGCGGTGGCCAAGAAACCACCGAGGCGACAGTAGTTTCGCTCCACCCCGCTGCGGGTTGCAGTAATCACCACGCGCCCCTTGGCACGGAGAGCGTTGAGGAACGGTGCACTGGAGGAGGAGCAATTGACAATGACCAAAGGCCGTTCGAAATCCTTCAACCACTCGGCCAGTTCGCCGGCCTCGAGGTCCGGTCCGTTGAGGTTGAATTTCGCTTGCTTGCCGGCATAGGTGCCGTGCCCCAGCAGCACGATCCAAAGGGGTTGCGGGCTTTTTCTCGATTCCTTGGCGAGAATCTTGCGCAAGTCATCCCTGGGATCACCTTTCTTCGCCTTGCCCACATGGCGGAAGGTGGCCTTGGCTTTCTTGGAAGCCGCCTTCCATTGGTCCGCCCACTTGACGAAATCTTGGCCGTACTCCTCCGTGCCGGGGGCTCCCGTAACGACGATGACTGAGGGCTTCTCTGCAGCCCCGAGAAAACCGACGATGAAGGATAGCAAGATGAGCGAAACGCGCATCAGGGCAGGCCCTTTCTTCGGCGCAGGAACCACTCCGCCACAAAGCAGGAGAGAGCCAACATGAAAAACGGAGTTTGATGCCAAACGGGGGAGTGCAGCGTCTCGGTCACGGGTGCCCGAAGCGAAGGAAGCATCTCAACAAAGTCATCGAGTTCGGAAAGAGTGAGGGTGCGACCACCTGTTTTATCGGCCAGTTCTTCAAGGAGGGCGCGATTTGGGGCGAGGGAACGATATTCGGCGGCGGCAAAATCTGTTGACCAGCCCGCTTGGCGAATGCCCATGAGATTACCCTTTGGGTCGCGCACCTCCGTCTCGGCCAAATATCCCCCGGTGGCCCGTGGTACGAATTGGGTGGCATATACGCCCGCATTCTCCTCATCCGTCTCGGCAGTGAGCGGGATGACGTCGGAGGCCCCCATGCTTCGTACATTCAAGGTAACTTCGGCATTCTCGAGAAGTTGGAACTGCTTGTCGCGAGCAGTCACGACCAGCTCCCGGCCGACCGCATTCGGGGATTTCTCAACGGTTAACTGGATGGTCGCCGGCACGTCGGCCACGAGCCAGCGAATCATTTGTCGCCACGCTTGGTCCATATCCTCATGATTCTCAGGCTTCCCAAGACCCCACTTCCAAAAGTCCCCGAGGAGCATGGCGGCGACCCGACCACGGCCAAACTTGTGGGTCACGATGGCGGGATGAGACCCTCCCCCACCCTTTGCCTCGACGGTGGCCATGACGCTGGCGCCCGGCTTGTTGCCGCGCACTTGATTGAGAGAGGAAAAGGTTGTCATTTCGCCAAGACGCTTCTTCTCGGCTTCCTCCTTGTCCCGCAGACGCATCCAAGGTTGAAGCCATCCGTCGCGGGTAAGATCGATGCTGAGGTTGTCGAGCGCCCGAACCTTTCCTTGTAGATCGAGATAGACCGGGAGCATGCCACCGATGGGTGTGCGCTCGTACTTGCCCTGCCGAAAGGATTCCTGTCCGCCGAGCATGAGCAAGCCGCCACCGCGACGGTTGACGAACTCTTGAACCAGCGAATGCTGCCGAGAGGTGAAGAACCCGGCCTCGAGGTCGTCGATGATCACGGCATTGTAGGCAAAAAGTTCCTCGGGGGTGGCGGGAAACCCGGTTTTCAATTCGTCGGCATCACGCGTGTTCAGGCGGATCAAGACGGGCTTGTCGTACTCCTCGGCATCCTGGTTCTCGTTCTTGAAGCCGCGAAAGAGAGGATTGCTGCTTTCGCCGGTGCGGCCCTTGAAAGTGAACTTCGGTTCCTTCTTGGCGATACGTATAAGCCCCACGAGGGCGATCTCCTCATCCTCGTCCAGAGCCCGCTTGAGGAACTTGAATTCCCAGTTTGCCCGACCCGACACGTAGAGCACGCGATAAGGACCGGCGCCACGATCCACAACGATCACGCGCGAATTATTTGCCTGCGTCGCTTCGTCCGCCTTGCCCGAGGCACTTGCGGTAAAACGATAAAATAGGATTCCGGGAACTGCGGGACGGATTTGAAAACGGAAGGTCAGGCTGGCGTCGGACTCATTGGCGGTCAGGGTTTGGGACGCGGACGTGCCATTGGCTTCAAGCAACTCGAGCTTTGCAGTGATTTCCTCCCCCTCGTGGCCATGTGCTTCAACCTGCCCCACTATTGTCACGGGGGCATCCTCGAAAGCGGTTTGCGTGGCGGTCACCTTGCCCACGGCTAGGTCGCGTTCGGGAACTCCATTGCCTATGATTACGGGATACACCGGCGGCAGGCCGGAAAGGTCGGGAAGACCAGCCTCGAAGTCGGTAGCCACACCGTCGGTGAAGACCACGACACCGGCAAGTGGCTGTCCGCGAAAGCGCCGGCCCAATGTGCGGAGGGACTCGCCCAAGCGGGAGGCGGCACCCGCGAACTTCAGGTCTTCGAAATTCGCCAGATTGGCGAGACGAGTGTCGAACCGATACCGCTTGAGCTCGAAATCATTGGCCAGCTTGGCCTGCCAGTTCTCACTTTTTGGCTCAAGGGCGGCCTGCAAGATTGCGGCCCGGGACCGGGATGCTCCGGCATCGGTAAGGTTAAGCCCCTCGCTGGTGTCGGCAACCAAGGCGAGCAAATTGCCTCCGGGCTTGGCCCTTTCCTCGGTCACCATCGGATCGACCAAGCAGAGCAACAAGAGAACGATCCCGAGAATCTTCAGCCCAATGCAAATCCTCCGGGTTTTACGATCCGTCGGGGCCTTGTGATAGGCCCACAGGACGAAGCCAACGGCAACGACCAAAGCAAGGACCACGGGAAACAGCCATTCTTTTCCGGAAAGGTAGAAGGATTCGTTCATGGGGTGATTTCGAAGAACAGGGGGGCGACAACCACCTATTTCCCCTTGCCCAGTCGCTCGTAATAACGCCGCACAAGCTCATCGAACTTGTCGGGAACGGGATCGCGGTCGATCGGGACGAGGGCCTTGTCCGACTTGAGCTTGGCCAATTCCTCCGCCAATTGCCTACGAATCTCATTGAGAGGCTTGAGAATATCCGCATCCACCAGATCCCATTCCGGTTCCTTGCTGTGTCGGCGAAACTCTCTGGACATCTTGCGGATATCTTCGCGCACTTGGCTCACTCGCTCGCGAACCTCGGAAATGCCGACCGCCTCCTCCACGTCCCGCACACGATCCGTCCATTCTCGATTCTTTCCGCCGGTGATGGGGTTGCTACCCCCACCATTGGGGCCAAAGCCTTTCTCTAGAAATGACAACTGCCCGGGTTGCTGTCCAGGTTGATTACCTGCTTGTTGCCCAGGTTGCTCTCCCGGTTGCTGATCTCCCTCTCCCGGCTGTTGCCCTCCTTGCCCCGGTTGGTTGGTAGCCTTTTGCCCGGACTGGCCCTCCTGTCCGGGTTGTTCTCCGGGTTGGTTGCCTGGCTGCCGAGCCTGTTCCTGATCGCCTTCACCTTCACCCTCGGCTTGCTCGCTTGGGTTTCCTTGGGGACTGCCCTCCACCCCTTTCTTTTCCGGCTGGGACTCGGGATTCGGTTGGCCACCTTGGCCTGGGTTTCCCTTTCCGGCCACCTGTTCCTCCTTGCCGGGTTCCCGGCCTTCCTGACTTGAATCGCTCGGTTCGGCTTGACCGTCTTGTGGCCCGGTTGCCTCGGCCTTTTCGTTTTGCAGGGCCTCCTCCAATTCGCGCAATTCGCGCTCCGCGAACTTCAAGGCCTCGACCTCGTTGCCGAGTACGCTCTCGGCGGCTTTCTCGATACCGTTCCTGAGGTTGTCCAGCTTACGCTGGGAACGGTCACCGAGAGTCTTGCTCGCCTTGCGAAAATCACCCTCGCGAAGCCGATCGACCAGTTCTTGCTTCTCGGGCTCATTCTCCATCACTTCCTCAAGTGAGCGAAGAAAGGAGTAATCCCTCAAGGCATCTTCCTCCTCGCGAAGCAAGGTTGATGCGGCATCAAGCGATTTTTCCGTTTGGTCCTGATGAGCTTGTCGAAAGGATTGATGTAGTTTCCGGTTGAGGAGCGGTTCGGACAATTCGGATTTTTCGACCACCTCCTTGACCTCCTCGAGCAGGCCCTCGAGCTTTTCCTTTTGTTGGTCGAATTGTTCGGCGATTTCCTTTTTGTCGTCCGGCGCATCGTCGGTCAGGGAACGGCGCTTTTCCTTACCCTTGTCCACTTTGGCAAGTTGCTCCCCGATCTCCTGCTGACGCTGAGAAAGCTCCCGAGCCTCCCGACGCATGTCGCGCATTTGCTCGGCAAATTGGTTTGAAGTCTTCTCGCGCAACTCATCCCGCATCTCCTGTAGATCCTTCTGGGCTCGAGTGCCCGAGGCGATGGCTTGGGAAAGCTGACCTTTCTGCAATTGCTCGGAAGCCTTGTTCATTTCTTGGCGCGTTTGCTCGACCTGTCTTCGCTCCTGAGCCATCTCCGATCGATTTTCGGGCTTCTCCATACGCTGGTTGAGCTCATCGAGATCTGCAATGTTTCGGCGCTGCTCCTCGCGCAGGTGCTTGAGCTCGCGCCGGAGATCCTCTTCCGTGAGCGGATCCTCGGCAGCCCGCAAGGCGTTCTCCACTTCCTTGAGCTTCTTGTTCAGGTCATCCTGTCGTTGGGCCAGTTCCTTGAGACGACTCAACACCTGCAACTGTTCGCGTTCCTCGGCATTCTGCAGGCGTTGGGCTTGGCTCTCGGTTTCATAGCGATCCTCTTGCTCACGCAGGTCCAGTTCGTCCAACTGGCTCTGCGACCGTTCACTACGGGGTTGGGGTTTGGACTGGCTTTTACTCTGGCTGCGGTTGACCTCGAACTCGTGGGCAAGCAAACGCAACAAGGCTTGGTAGGCGCCCTGCTCAGAGGCCAAGGCCGGCATCAGTTTCTCAACGTCCTCGGTCGACTCGGTGAGGTGGGCGACCGCCTTCTCCATATGGTCGGCGGCATCCTGAAGAAAATCCTTGGCCTTTTCGCTTTCGGCCTCCTCAAGCAGTTCCGTCGTCTGCTGAAACGCCTGATACTGGCTCTCGACGAGAACGGGCGCATCCTGCTCCAAGCCACTGGGTCGGCGATGGAGTTTCCAGGTGGCGTTGATGATTTGCTTCTGCAGCTTGATCAGTTTCTCCACCTGCTGACTGAGCCCTTGCTGCTGTTCCTTTTCTTCCTCGGAGCTCTCCCCCCCTTGGCCCTGTCGAAAGATTTCCTCGAAGGGTCGCACCTCGGCGAAGAACATATCGCTGAAGGAGCGACGGGGTTTACCGTCTGGGCCCGTGTCCTCGGCCCAGAAGAACCAGCTGACCAGTTGTCCGGCTTCCACTTTCATCTCCTCGAGAGCGAGCAGATGCGAGGCAAGCGACTTGAGTTGACCGGAGGCGACCTCGCCCAATTCGAATTCCTCCACGGCGCCACCATCGAGGTTGTAGGACAAACCATGACGGAGCAGGCCGAAGTCATCCTCGATCTCCGCGGTGAAAGTAATTTCCTCCAAGGGCGACACCTGCTGGTCACCGCCCGGACTGACGATACGAATCTTCGGTCCCTTGTTGGGGTAGACCACGACCTCGATGCGGGGGGAAATCTTATTGGTTCGACCGGCGGCATCGACAAGCTCCAATTTCCACTTCATCGTCTTGGTGAGGATCAATGGGGGCAGTTCGGCAAGCGGTTGCTCGGGGTGGGCATCAAGCTCGACGCTCTCGTTGTTTTCTCCCACCAGACGAGCCGCCGCCACCGGTTTGTTGAGATGGAACCGATAGGTGAGTCGGGTGCCCTCCACGACGCTCAGGCGCCGGGTGTCCTCGACCGTTCGTTCGGGAATTCCGGTGTACGCGGGATAGCTCAGCGTGGCGTCTGCCCGCTCGAGCTCGGGATACTCGAATACGTTGACTGAGAAAACCTCCGACCTCTGTCCATCGTACTCGACCTGATAGGCAAATGGCCCATCCACGCTCGGGAGGGTGGCCCCGTAGATAGGATCCTCGAGGTTCTTGACCAACATCAGGCGGCGAACCTCGCCATCCCGAGGAGTGACCACAAGGGCGGCCTTGCCGGGGAAACCCTCGCTGAAATGGGCCAGCACCGCCAGCGGACTACCGCGCTCAACCTCGGCATCGCCCGGATCCACCTTGTCGAGCCGAGCAAGCTTATCGCCGACCGGTTTTGCCTCTTCCTTTGCCTGAGCTGCCGACAAACCTGAAAGAGTGGGCTGATCGACTTGGCTGAGGACGATGCAGAATATCATGAGGAAAACCCATGAACAGGACCGCAGTACACTAAGTTCCTTGGTTGGAACGGTCTTGGCGAAGCCTGTCTCGACAAAGGCGTCTGCCGCCTTGTCGATCACTCGTTCCTGCAGGAAGTGAAACTTGCCCGTCTTCGGGTCGGGTTTCTGCTCGACGGCCGTGAGGAGCGCGGCATGCAGTTCGGGATGCTTCTCCTCGATGTCACGGGCGACTTGCCGGTAGTCCACCTCGGATTGGCGGCGATTGACAAGTAGTGCTCCAATTGTCCCCGTGATCAGGATGAAGACGATCCAGCCCACCGTGTGGTCGGGCAAGAGGGCTCCGCTTGCGGAAAGCCCGACAACTAGGCAAGCGACCGCCGCCATCAGTCCCCACCAGACGGCCATCATGCGCCACTTCCGCCAAAGGTATTGCCGTTGAACCACGGGTTTTAGATAAGGTCTCAGTCTTGTCATGCCGCTTCCTCCGTTTGGGCCACAAGGGCCGGTCGACGCCAGGTACGTCCACCCAGCCAAGTTTCCAATATTGCCAGCAGAATCGCCCCGACGATGAACCAACGCCACATTTCTTGACGTTTCTCGAGTTCCTCGTCCAGCAAGGCTTGCCGTCGGTTTTGGGAAAGTGCCGCTGGCGCCACGTCTGTCGAGGCAAGGGGGAGCTCCAGCCCTTCGAGTCGCTCCTCGGGGATGGGATCGGTGTGGCTTTCCGCAGGTGGAAGATTTACCGCAAAGGTGGCGTTTCGAGTGCCCTTGATAGAGTAGAGGCCCGGCTGGTCAGCAAAAAACGCATCGTCCTCCCCGGGCAACCGGATGGTGCCTGCGGGACCCTCCACTTCACGGATCGCAGTATTTTCGGGAGGCAGGGTGATGGGACGCCCCACAAGGTTAGCAGCCTTGAACGGGGTGGAGATTCGCCCCATGTCCATCATGGAGTAAAGCAACGGCACGAACTTGCTGGCAAGGGCGAGCTGACTGTCGGAGGGATGCCACCCACTGGTCAGGACAAGAAGATGACCACGGCCAACGGGCAAGTCTATGAGAGCCGGCGAATCATCGTCAAAACGAACCGGGACACGGGAACCGGCTAGGCGTCCGGAATCGATTGTCCGATGCTTCCAAAAATGGATTTTCGTAAAATCGCTGAAGCGAGGCTCGCTGAAGGGCGCCAGCAAAGGGTGCTCGAAATCCAGACGCGTAAGTAAGGCGTACTCGTTTACCTTGGCCTCGGTCACCGGCACAGGATCTGATGCCGCAAGGGCGGCCAAGGTGGGAGCGAGACCGTCGTCCTTCAACACCAACAGCACGGGATGACCGGACTCGCAGAAGGAACGGGCTTCCTCGATCACGGGTTCCGGCAAAGCCTCGGTCACGATGAGCAGACGATCATCGGGATGAATCAATTTACCCGCCAAGGCATCGGGGGCATGGGCAAGCACCTCGACGTGCTGCAGGCGCGTATTGGAGAAAGCCCGCTCAAGGTAGAAACGCATGTGCTCGACGTCATCGGGCTTCTCGTTGCCGACATAGTGAATGCGGATGGGCTCGGGCGTTT
Source organism: Verrucomicrobiota bacterium (assembly GCA_014382645.1). GTDB lineage: Bacteria > Verrucomicrobiota > Verrucomicrobiia > Opitutales > Seribacteraceae. Next base: position 9,347 of record JACNJI010000258.1, read on the forward strand.
CCGGGACGATAAAAAGTTGATTATCGAAGGATTCGCCGTCACCGAGCAGGGCAAGACGCCAGTCCTCGCCGAAGGGTCGGCGCGGAGCCTTCACCGAGCGACTTTGGCCGGCAGGTAGGTACAGGTGGGTGACTCCGGTCTCGTTGGAATCGTCCGGCTTGACCCAAGCCAAGCTAAATTTCTCCTGCGTGGCATCCTCGCTGTTCACGACACGAACGTGCAGGGGCGCATCACCGTCGTCCGATTCCCGGGCGGGAGCGAGGTGAAGACCCGCGTTGCCGGCAATGTCCGGTGACAACCGTTCCATGGTGAGCTCCATACCCTCTGACCATTCGTGACCTTGCAGGCCATCCAGTCGACTCCCTCCCTGCCGATCGCTCAGAACTACGATCCGCTTCCGAGCCGCGGAATCGGTTTCATCGAGTAACTCGGCCGCCGTGAGGATGGCGTTGCCCAAGTGCGTGCCACCCCATCCGGGCTGGAGTTTACCCAAGGTTTCCCGAGCGACGGCCGGTCGTTTTTCCTCGGGCAGATCGTTCCATTGATCGAAGCGTAGCAAGGCCTTTGTCTCATCGCCGAAAGCCAAGATGGCGAGACTGCCATCCGATTTCGTTTTCTCGATCACGATCTCGGCCTTGGCCATAGCCTTGTCCCAAAGCCCGGCTCGCTGCATGCTTGCACTGACGTCGACTAACAGGACAGTCCGCCGGCTGGCATTGGGATTTTGGTCGGGACTAACTAGTTCCTTGAAGAATGGTCTGGCGAAAGAGAAGGCCAATAAAGCCAGCAGAGCGCAGCGGGCCAACAGGAGGAGGATGTCATCGAGCCGACTCTTGCGGGTTAACCGGGGCGGTTCGGGACGGAGAAACATGAGCGAACTGAAGGTGAGGCGTTCGCGCGTAGTACGCCTTATGAGGTGAGAGAGGAGGGGGCCCGCGCGGGCGAGACCGCCCAGGGGGAACAATGGCGGGAGAAAGCGCATCGGTCCGCCTGGGCGCGGACGCCCGTGCCCC
>JACNJI010000222.1 GCA_014382645.1 Verrucomicrobiota bacterium
TACGGAACCCGCCTTCAGGCGCTCCTGCCCCTCCGCACCCATTTCGGGAAGAGATACGTGCCGTTGATAATGGCGAAGTTCTTCAGGGCTTAGCATAGCGCAAACTCAGACGACTAGTGCGAGAGGTTGATCGTCGAGTGTCGACTCGGCTTGGAGATTGTTTGCCGAATGGCAATCATAGGACGCGTCCCAATCCTTCCAAACAGGCTCGTAGCCGGCGGAAACAAGCATCCGAGCGACCTCTGCAGGAGAGCGATCATCGGAGATTGAAAATTGTTCGAGAGTCTCATGTGCGTCCTTGCTCGCATAACCACCGGGCTCGGTACGAGATCCGGCGCTCATTGTAGTGACTCCCAGCTTGAAGGCATGGTCACGAAACATAGGACTCTCTCGAGTCGAGAGCGTAAGTTCCAACTCATGATTAAAAATACGGTAGGCACAAAGAAGTTGCACAACGTCGCGGTCAGTAATGTTAGCATCAGAAGGGGTTTCTCCTTCGTGAGGACGCATCCGAGGGAAGGACATAGAATAAGTGGAGCGCCAATACGTACGTTCGAGATAATCAAGATGAAGAGCGGCAAAAAAGGCATCGGTTCGCCAATCCTCGGTGAGACCATAAAGGCAACCCAGACCAATCTTCTTTACGCCTGCAGCACCCAAACGATCGGGAGTCTCCAAACGCCAAATCATATTGCTTTTCTTGCCCTTGGGATGATGACTTCGATAGCTTCCGGAATGATAAGTTTCCTGATAAACCAAGACAGAATGCAACCCCTCCGAAGTGAGTGACTCGTATTCGTGTTGTTCGAGAGGCTGAACCTCCATCGACAAGTTTGCGAAATGGGGGCGAAGAACACGCAGCGCATCACGAAAGTATTGAAGATGTACCTTTCTTTGAGATTCACCCGTGACAAGCAGCACATGCTCGAAACCTTGTTGGCTAAGAACGGAAGCCTCGGCAATGATCTCGCTCGCAGTCAGAGTCTTTCGAGGAACTGCGTTAGTGAGGCTGAAACCACAGTAATCGCAAATGTTTTGGCATTCATTGGAGAGGTACATGGGCGCGAAAAGTCGCACTCCGTCACCAAACCGCTGCCTAGTCAGTTCATGGCTAAGGCGAGCCATCGGCTCCAAGTAATCGACCGCTGCCGAAGAAACGAGAGCCCTGAAATCCTCCAACCCACCAGTACCCTTTCGGTCTAAAGCGCGTTCAACCATGGAAGGTGTTACCGAGCTTATCGCAACAGAAGTATCCTCCCAAGAGGTTTGCTCGAACAGGTCCTTAAACGAGGATTTCATTAGCGGATCGAAGGTGCCCTACCCTTTCGCAGAAAGAAAGCCGGTTAAAGGAGAAGTTCCTTCTGCTTTACGCAAAACCGCTCCCAATCCGGCCAGTCGAGCAGAACGACCGGCTTCGACGGCTTGGGCAAACGCAGCTCCCATAACTACGGGATCTTCGGCTACGGCCATCGCAGTGTTCACCAATACGGCGTCTGCACCCATTTCCATTGCCTCAGCGGCCTGAGAAGGTGAACCGATGCCTGCGTCAACCACCACGGGCACCGAACTCTGCTCGATTATGATGCGGAGAAACTCTCGTGATTCCAACCCTAGATTGCTGCCAATGGGAGAACCTAGTGGCATGACTGCGGCTGCGCCTGCTTCCTCGAGACGCTTGCACAGGACGGGATCGGCGTGACAGTACGGCAATACAACAAAGCCCTCCTGAACCAATTCCTCGGTCGCCCGCAAGGTCTCGATGGGATCCGGCATAAGGTATTTGGGATCCGGGTGAATTTCTAATTTCAGCCAATTAGTACCTAGAGCCTCCCTCGCCATTTTTGCGGCAAAGACAGCTTCCGTGGCATTCCGCACTCCTGAAGTATTGGGAAGAAGACGAAAGCGAGAGGTATCAATGTAGTCCAGAATAGAGTCTTCACTTGCGGAAGGATTTGTCCTTTTGAGTGCAACGGTAACCATTTCCGATCGCGAAGCTTCCAATGAAGCACGCATGACTTCGCTTGAAGAATATTTACCAGTCCCCACAAAAAGACGTGAATTAAATCTTTCGCCAGAAATGAAAAGAGCGTCATCCATGATCCACTCCTTAGGCGGCTAAGATGGAAGATGAGTTGTTGACCGCATCGACAAACCGACGAATACCACAAGCGGAAGGGTTCCCTTCCTCAAATAAAGCGTTGCAGGCTGCCATGCCATAGGCACCAAAAGACAAAACTTTGTCGGCATCATTCGGTTCTACACCCCCAATCACAAAAGAGGGAATAGTTCCTAGTGTAAGGATTATGGACCGTAATTCTTCTGAATCCAAGACAGGAGCGAGATTTTGCTTCGTCCCCGTATAACGGAAAGGTCCCACTCCAGCATAATCGCAAACGCCATCGGCAACTAAAACCTCGGCATCCGTCATTGAGTTTACGGTACCGCCAATCAGAATGTCAGGCCCAAGTATATCACGAGCCAATTGGGGCGAGAGGTCATTACTTCCGAGGTGAACCCCATCGGCTTGAGCACGCAAAGCTACCTCGGACGAATCGTTTACGATGAAAACCGCGTCAAACTCTTGACATACACTAGCGGAGGACTCGGCTGCATAAAGGTATTCAGAGAACGAGAGGGATTTCGAACGAATCTGTACCCAGCGAGCGCCGGCGTCGCAAAAAGCTCGAGTCTGTTCGGCGTGGGAAACCTCTGATAAATCAGTCGTCAGACATTGAAATCGAGGTAAATTCATGGTCTCGAAGAGTCCTTTTTTCCATTCGTTGCAATATCCTCAAGCCAAGAACTGTTTTCCGGACCACTGCGCGATGGAATAGCCGTTCGGTATCGCATAAATGCCTTTTGCGGATAGCGACTTCCCCACACTCCACCAAGAGCAGCAACCCCATCGAAACCCAATGAAAGCGACACCCTTACTTTTTCGGGCACGATACCTCCCAAGGCTACGATTCGTGGAAGTTCGACACCCAATTTTCGACGGTCGACAAAAAACGACCTAAGTTCTGAAGCGGGAAATGCAGAATTATAACCCTGCTTTGATACCGAATCGAAAATGGGACCAAGAAAGGCATAGTCGAGTTTTTCCTTGGAAGTACTCAACTCATCAAGGTGATGGAACGATCGGCTAATTGTCCCATCAACCTCTTTTCCCAGATATTGCTCTTTCGAAGACAAATGATACCCCGCAAATGGATATTCCGTCAACAGCTCGGGTCTTCTGTGAATCACCGTTCTCTCAATGCACTCGTCAGGAAATTCATTAAGAAATCCCCGAAGTTCGTCCAAAGACCAATCTGGTTTCCGTACATGGAACCGAGACAGGCCCATTTCGAAGATTCTTCGGATCGTAGAAGCCTCGTTTTTTTTCTTACTCGGCGAAGAAATCAGAATCACTTCCATCGAAAAGTCACCCTCCTTGAGCAGCTTGGACTATCAATACACGATCGCCATTGGTCAGTTTTCGACTCACCCAATTTTCTTTGGAAATCACTTCTTCGTTCAAGGCAACGGCACATCCTTTCGTCGACGAAAGCCCAAGAGTAGAGAGAGCTTCATCCAGGTCGCAACCCTCTGAAACCTCGCGAGTCTCATCGTTTACGGTAATATTCACTCGGTATTCTCCTCCAAATAGACTTCACCACCAAGAGCGCGAAACTCATCCGCCTTCTCCTTCATGCCGACATTCAAGGCGTCTTCGGTGTCGAGACCCATTTCATCGGCATATCGTCGAATGTCCTCGGTGATTCGCATAGAGCAGAAATTCGGACCGCACATAGAGCAGTAATGTGCTGTCTTTGCGTTTTCGTGAGGGAGGGTTTGATCATGAAAATCACGAGCTTTTTCAGGATCGAGAGAAAGATTGAACTGATCTTCCCAGCGAAACTCAAACCGAGCCTTTGACAGCGCATTGTCCCTATACTGAGCGGCAGCATGACCTTTTGCCAAATCGGCGGCATGGGCCGCAATCTTATAAGTAATGACCCCTTCGCGAACATCCTCGCGATCGGGCAGCCCCAAGTGCTCCTTGGGCGTAACGTAGCAGAGCATGGCGCAACCATACCACCCGATCATGGCAGCCCCGATACCACTCGTAAGGTGATCGTATCCTGGAGCTATGTCAGTAGTTAGCGGACCCAAGGTGTAAAACGGAGCCTCGTGACACCAATCCAATTGCTTGTCCATATTCTCCTTGATCATATGCATGGGAACATGCCCTGGCCCCTCATTCATGACTTGCACATCGAAAGCCCAAGCTCTTTCCGTCAGTTCGCCTTGGGTCTTGAGTTCGGCGAACTGAGCCTCGTCATTGGCATCTGCAATTGAACCGGGGCGCAAACCGTCACCGATGGAAAAGGAGACGTCGTATGCCGCCATTATTTCGCATATGTCGTCCCAATGAGAGTAGAGAAAATTCTCCTTACGATGAGTCAAGCACCATTTGGCCATAATGGATCCGCCTCTACTTACAATGCCTGTCATACGATTTCGAGTAAGAGGCACGTATCGAAGCAGAACACCTGCATGGATGGTGAAATAGTCAACTCCCTGCTCCGCCTGTTCAAACAGGGTGTCTCTAAATACCTCCCAAGTCAGTTCCTCGGGTTTCCCTCCGACTTTTTCTAGTGCTTGATAAATCGGAACCGTACCCACGGGAACCGGGCAATTCCTTAAAATCCATTCTCTGGTACGGTGAATGTTCTTGCCCGTTGAGAGATCCATCAAGGTATCCGCTCCCCATTTGGTCGCCCAACGCATCTTTTCCACTTCTTCCTCAACTGAAGACGTCACCGCGGAATTCCCGATATTGGCATTAATTTTCACAAGGAAATTGCGGCCGATAATCATCGGTTCCAATTCCCCGTGATTAATGTTTGCAGGAATAATAGCACGTCCTCTGGCCACTTCTTCGCGAACAAATTCCGGCGTGATTTCAGAAGGAATGGATGCGCCGAAGGATTCTCCATCGTGCTGATGATCGAGAGTGTTGCGAAGAGCATCGGGACTGGTCTTCAAATCTTCCGACATTTTCTGAAGTTTCATATTCTCGCGAATCGCGATGAATTCCATCTCAGGCGTAACAATCCCCTTCCGGGCGTAATGCAATTGGGTCACGCAATGCCCTGATTTCGCTCGCAAAATCTTCCTTTTACTCCGATCGAAATTCGGTAATTCGTTAGGATTTCGTTCACCCGACCTGCGGGCGTGTTCGCCAGAGAGATAACCATCGTCTACGGGAACTGTTTCGCGACCCTTGATCTCTTCGACGTCTTCTCGCCCAAGAACCCAGGATTCTCTTGGTATAGGCAAACCCTCAAACACATCCTTGTGAAAGGCGGAATCACCCCATGCTCCAGAAGTATCGTAAATACGAATGGGCTCGTTTGACTCCACTGAACCATCGGTTCGATGCGTGTCCGAAAGTGATACCTCCCTCATGGGAACGAGTATGTCCGGACTAGAACCGTTCATGTAAATCCGGCGGGATCCAGGGAATAACTCACTGGGTTCTTTACTGTCTTCGACAGGTTCAACTTCTCTTATCATAATTGTAATTCCAAGTAAATGATGAGAATACAATTCACCGATGGGATTACTAATCCTCCTTGTCCATTCATGGAGGATTGTTTTCCCTACGGCGATATGAATCACATCAGGTTCCAAGGGTCGCAGTCAGATCGTAACTGCCTCTCAGTCCCACGCTGGGAACTCCCCTAAACTGTTTCATTCCGATTAAAGGAAACTAGGGAAGTTAATGCAACAAAATTGCGAGCGAAAGGGATTAAAGTCCAAGTAATCGGTTCATCAGAACCGCAGTCTTTTCGTCGCCACCGTCACTGCCTTCGCGAGTGACCCAACCCGAAAACTCGATTTTCGATAATTCCCTACGAACTTGCATCCAGTCGACGTCACCTTGTCCGAGTGGGCAAAAACCATTCTTCACTCCCCAGTCCTTGACGTCCAATTTAACGATCCTTGATCCAAGTACGCGAATCCATTCATGACTAGGGGCAAACTTCTGCATATTTCCGATGTCATAGTAGGCTCCGACCCAAGGGTTATCGATTGCATCGAGATAGTCGCGAAATTGTTCCGGCTTATAACAGAAACCATTCCAAACCGTCTCGATCAGGACACGGATGCCCAAGTGGCTCGCCAACGGCAAGACCTTGCGAATCTCGGCAATGGAACGCTCCCAGACTTGGTCGTGAGTCTCCTCCTTGCCTTTCACCGCTCCCGGCACGAGCAGGACGGACGAACCACCTACCGCCTTGGACTCGCGAATAGCGTCCTCGAGTCCCTTGCGTCCTATCTCGCGAACTTCCTCCTCAGGTGAGGAGAGACGCATCTTCCAGTGCTTATTATAGACAACCCCGTGCATGGGCAGTCCTACCTCGGAGCAAGCCTTATTCAAGCCGACGAGATCCATTCCCGGGGCGGAACCTTCCACCCCGTCGAAACCCAGTTCCTTCAATTTTTTAAGGCGATCAAGATTCACTCTGCCCCCGTACTTGACCGACTTGTAAATTCGTCCGCGAAACTCCGGTTTCGGATCTTCCTCGACTGTTTGGGCATTCGCGGTGCCGATCACTCCAACCAAACCGACGGCACTCGATTTCTGAATAAATTGGCGTCGCTTCATATTGATTTCGTCTTTTGGATTTATAATAAGGAAACTACCTCATTGGCAGGAGAATGGAAGCAGGGAGAATCATGACCAAGCCAAGTAATGAAATAGCCGTCAACAAAACAGACCATGTCTTCAAGGTTTCCTTTTCCGTGAATCCACTCAATCGCTGAACCACCCAGAAACCGCTATCGTTCATCCAGGAAAGTGTTATTGAGCCGAATCCAATCGCCAAAAAGATATAGACGGGATGGTAAGCCAAGTCCGAACCGTCGCCGATTACGGCCGACATCAAGCCCACTCCGGTTATCATGGCAACCGTTGCGGATCCTTGAGCAATACGAACCACTGCCGTGGCCAACCAAGCAAGCAGAACATAGGAAATATTGAATTCCTTGGCCATACCCTCGATGACGTCCCCTACCCCGGCTAGACGAATCATACCTCCAAATGCACCTCCCGCTCCAGTTATTAAAATGATTACACCCGCCATACCCAGTGGACCTTCCAAAGCTGAACTCAGTTTTTTGGAAAAATCCCCCCCGGGTCCTCGATGCTCTCGAGCCAACTGTTTGCCAAGAAGCCATATCGCGATTCCCGCAGCACAAGACATGGCAACGTTCGGGTTCCCGAAGAAGGACAAGTATTCAAAGAAAGAAAGGTAACCTTCCGACTGTAGAAAGCTTCCCGCATCGGACGTCTTCATCAGCAGTTTCAAGATGGAGACGAGGGAGATTAAGACAACGGGCAAGGCAATGGGAAGAGAGGAAAAGAAAAGGGGAGGCAACTCGTCGTCCTTCTTATCGACGATCTTGCGGAGTTCCTCCTTGGAGGTTCCTGCTACGTCTCGCATCGGGATCTGGTACTTGGCGTCAAACCAAGCTGCCATTTTCAGGACCAAAAAAGCAGGCAAGATACTAGCCACAAGTCCGGCCATCATGGCATAACCCAGATCCAGTTTCAGTCCGTCTGCAATCATCAGTGGTCCGGGAGTGGGCGGCACCATGGAATGTGTAATGGCACCTGCTCCAGCCATAGCGATTACGTACATGGTATAATTTTTTCCCGTTCGCAGGGCTAACGCCCGGGCCAAGGGAATGAGCAAAAAGAAGACCGTGTCGAAAAAAACCGGTATCGAGAGTAGAAAGCCGCTAAGCAAGAGCACTATGCCGGCTCGCTTTTCGCCAAATACGCGCATAAGAGAACGCACCACTCGATCAGCGGCACCACTACCCATCATACAAGTTCCGATGATTGCGGCCAATGCCACAACCAGTCCAATTCCACCCGCGGTATTGCCGAAACCCAGTAAAGACCATTTTACTGCCTTACCCAAATCACTCGTGGGTTCACCGGCGGTGTCGTCCAATTGAACGCGAGAATGAAAAAGACCTTTGTTTTCAGTAGTCAACTCCGGCAGCGGGCCCGTCATCAATCCGACAAGGATCGCAGCGAGCATCAAGGTAAGGAAGGGATGAAGCTTCAGTTTCGTTATGCCGATTACGACCCATACCACACTGACTCCAAGAATGACTAGCGGCCAGGTATCGATATTGGAAGATGCAGTGAATTCGAGAATGGGAAGGCTCATGACGACTCTATGTATTCGATAAACAAGGTTTGAGAGTACTCAAAACCGTAAACGGAGAACTGCAAACCGTAAATGCAAAGACCGATGGAGTTTGTTCAAAAGAAGACCTAGGGTTGCAACACGACTTTCAGGAGACCTTCCGTATTGTTTCGCAACCGGTCGAACCAAGATGCGCCGTCCTTTAGGTCGGCCACTGCACTAATTATAGGGTCTACCTTGATTTTCCCTGAAGCCACAGCCTCGAGAGCCAAAGAATATTCACCAGCGGAAGCACAGGAACCTAAAACCGACAGTTCACGCGTCACTACGGACTGCAAAGGAAAATTAATTTCAGGTGCCAAATTGCCAACCAGACAGGTCGCCCCACCCTTGCGCAAGACTTCGATTGCCAAACCGACGGTATCGGCAACTCCCACGGCCTCTACGGAAACATGAGCACCCTCGCCATCTGTTGCATCCTTAACAGCGCCCACAATGTCGTCTTTTCCCGGAACGAAGGTTTGATCCGCCCCAAGCTCCCTAGCCAAAGCCAATTTGTCCTCGGCCAAATCTATGGCGAAAACATAACCACAACCGGCTGCCTTCAGAGCTTGAACGAGAAACAGCCCGATCATCCCGGTACCGACCACCACTCCCGTTTCTCCACCCGATATCGGCAGACGACTCACTCCATGTAAAGCAATTGATACGGGTTCGGCCAATGCAGCTTGCTCAAAACTCACTTCGTCCGGGATGGAACACACTCCAAAATGCGGGATCACAACCCTCTCGGCAAAAGCGCCGTGACGCCTATAATCTTCACAAGAGACGCCAATCACCTGACGATTGCCACAAAGATTAACCAAGCCTTGCTTGCAATAATGACACTCCCCGCAATAGGTAGTTGAGTCAAAGGTAACTCGGTCCCCGGATTTCCACTCCGTCACCTCACTACCGTTTTTACCTTGTTCTCGTTGAAAGGCGGGGCAATTGCTTCAATTCGTTCTTTGGGCAATGGGCCCGTTTCAATGTCAAAAACGCAAATTCTCATGCTTCCCCCTTAGCCAAATCGGCAATTGTGCGGGTCATGCCCTCAACGCCTTGTTTTACTACGTTTGCCCTGGCAAATTCCGAAACGGTTTCGTTTCCTTCGTTCCAAGCTTTGTTCGCTTTTAAAAATTCAATGCAACCTGGAACGCTTTTGGCAATTGTGGTCGCTTCGTCGTCCAGGTCGTCAACGGGTTCGGGTGCCGGCGTCGTCGTTGCCTGGGGGGCGGCTCGTTGTGCCCTGGGGCGTCCGTCCTCATGGGTTGCGGTTTCGGCCTTGGCCCTTTGCGGGTAACTTGCCCGGCTTCCAATCCTGGGCGAATCCTGGACGGGCATGGTTGCTTGTCCGTCGTCGTCTTCTCCGGCGGGGGCAATGCCTAGAATGGACGCGAGCGAATAACGCCGGGAGTATGTAACCGCCGACCCTAGTGCATGATAATCGGTTACGGCCATTAACGGCAACCGGCTTTCGACAAATTGCCCGCTTTCATGGGTCAAAATCGTAATTAATACGGTTCCCGTTTCGGTGCGGTCGAAAATTTGGAGAACGGCAAGACCATTCTTTGCCAGTACGGGGCGGGCAACCCGCCAAACTTCGGTCAAGTCGGCGTATTCGTGCTTGTGCCCCTTGGCGTTCTTTTCAGCACCTTCAAGGGCCCCTTGCGCCTTGTTCAATGCCTGGGCCAATTGGTCGATTGCGGGCGACCTTTCGGCCCGTTGTTCCAGGGCGGGCGGGTCAATTGTCGTTGGGTTTTCTTGTAACATTTTCAAGTTCTTTGTTTAGTTTTTCATTGTAGGCTTTTGAGAGAAAGGCGTTGACCGCGACCGCGGCGGGTTCCAGGTCGTCGAATTCTAATTGGTTGCCCGTGTAGTCGGACCAAAACCAAGTCGTTTTGAATTCAACGAATAGGGCGGGGTCGTCCGGGTGACTGGCCTTTAAGGTTTGCCCTTTGCTTGACCAGGTCGGCGTCACAAAGCTAATTCGGTTTGCTTGTTGTCCAGGCTTTCGACGGTCCAATGGGAAAGCGGTAAAAATTGTTGAGCCCCAAAACCGCGGTCGAGGTGCCCGCAATTTTCAAGGAAGT
>JACNJI010000432.1 GCA_014382645.1 Verrucomicrobiota bacterium
GTGAGGGGCCGGGACGGAGGGGGTCACTGGGGGGAAAACGACCGCACCCCAGGATCAAACCTCCCTATTTCCCCGCCGTGTTGGGAGTCTATCAGTGTCCAACTATCGTCAACAACGTAGAGACCCTCTGCAACGTTAAGCATATTTTGGAAATGGGCGGCGATGCATTTGCCCAGCTGGGTATCCCCAATAATACCGGTACTCGTATCTGGTGCGTTTCCGGGCAGGTTCAGAAACCGGGATATTTTGAATTCGAGTGCGGTGCTCTGACTCTCGGTGAAATGATTTACGATGTCTGTGGTGGTCTGAATCCGGGTAGAAGTTTGAAAGCGGTCATTCCCGGCGGTTCTTCCGCCAAAGTGCTTCGAGCAGACGAGCGGTTCACCGGTACGCTGAAGGATGGAACCGATTTCGACTGGGGCATTACCGATATTCCGCTAGATTTCGATGGCCCCATGGCTGCGGGCACCATGTCTGGTTCAGGCGGCATAATAGTTATGGACGACAGCGTCGACATCGTCGAGGCATTGGCCAACATCAACGCCTTTTATGCCCACGAGTCCTGCGGTCAATGCACCCCCTGTCGCGAAGGTTCTCTATGGATGCGCAAGATCACTACCCGCATGTGCTCGGGTGGAGCCAGGAAGGAAGATCCCGACTTGCTCGTTTCGGTGGCCAACCAAATCGAGGGTCGCACCATCTGCGCATTCGGCGAGGCCGCCGCATGGCCCACTCAAAGTTTTATCGCTAAGTTCAAGGACGAATTCATCGCCAAGGCGAACCAACCTGCTCCCGATGACGATGCGGAAGGGCCCGCGCGTTTGCGGTTGATCTGAAATTTTGCATATGAGCGGAAACGGAAAAGTGGACATGGTCACCATCATTCTCAATGGGGAAAAAGTTGAAGTGCCTGCAGGCATCAACTTGATCGAAGCCGCTTAAATTCATGGTCGGGAGGTTCCGCACTATTGCTATCACCCAAAGCTTACCGTGGCCGGCAATTGCCGAATGTGCTTGGTCGAAATGGGCATGCCCATGCGTGATAGTGGAACGGGCGAACCGGTTTTGGATGCGGATGGAAATCAAAAAATCGGATGGATTCCCAAGCCCGTCATTGGTTGCGGCACGAACGTCGCTCCGGGAATGCGCGTCAACACGGATTCGCCTTTAGCTAAGGATTCTCGCGAGGGAATCATGGAATTCCTGCTGGTTAATCATCCGCTGGATTGTCCGATTTGCGACCAAGCTGGCGAGTGCCGGCTTCAAGAGTTCGCGATGGATTACGGTCGCGGTTACAGCCGTTTTGTTGAGCGAAAGAACGTTAAGCCGAAGCGGACGAGACTTGGGCCAAGAGTGACTCTCGATGACGAACGCTGCATCCTTTGCTCTCGTTGCATACGTTTTTGCCAAGAAGTGGCCAAGGACGACGTTCTCGGCTTTGTGGACCGCGGAAGTTATTCCACCCTCACTTGCTTCCCCGGCAAGGAACTCTCCAATAACTATTCGCTCAATACCGTCGACATTTGCCCGGTCGGCGCTTTGACCAGTTCTGACTTCCGTTTCAAGATGCGGGTTTGGTTTTTGAAGGAGTCTCCCAGTATTTGTACCGAAAGCAGTGCCGGAGCCAACACCTTGGTGGCAAGCCGAGAAGGGCAGATTTACCGGATCACCCCGCGTCGCAACGATGCAGTCAACGATACTTGGATGACCGACAGCGGACGAGAGCTATTCAAACAGGTTCAGTCCGAAAGTCGTTTGACTGCCCACCGCTCTGATGGCACCGAGGTTACGCTTGATGCTGCCGTAGCTCGCTCGGTGGAATTGCTGTCCAACGATGAAATTGCCATTGTCGGGTCCTGTAATTCTTCTGTCGAGGAGCAATACCTTCTTCGCAAACTTGCGGATCAAACGAAGGCCGAAACCCACCTGCCGGGTCACTTTGACGACGACGACGGTCTTTTGCTGTCCGCTGACCGCACACCCAACCTTCGTGGGGCATTGGCTACGGGTATGGTAAAAAAATATCCTTCCGACAACTTAAAGCCACTGGCTCTTCAATTGGGAAAAGGTGAAGTGAAGACGCTTCTCGTGGTGAACGAAGACCTCTTTGCCCTCGGCATCACCAAAGAGCAAATAAAGAAGGCCAAGATCATATACGTCGGCACCCATGAGAATGAGACAAGCAAGCTGGCCGACGTCGTATTGCCCGGCCTTACGGTTTTTGAGAAAAACGGAACCTTCATCAATCGAAACTTCCGTCTTCAGAAATTCTTTCAAGCTGTGCCCGGACCGGCAGGGCTTATTCCCGATTTCCTTGTGCTCAATCGTATTGCCTCGGAGTTGTCTGGAGAAGTAGCAGAATCTCTCGGACTCGAATCTCTTTGGAAGGAAATCGGCAAACTACGGACATCTTGCCTAAAGGGAATAGCCTATCGCGAAATTCCTTCTGATGGCCTTGCCTTGGATCCCGACAAATTAGCTGATCTTCCTTACGTTGAGGGACCGGCTCTGAACTTTTCTCCGCCCAAAGTCAAAAAAGCAGTCAAGGCCAAGCCAAAAGTGGCCAAGGTCTGAGCTACGACCATGGACGCCGAACTCATACAGATGCTCGCCTTGAAGGTGACCTACGCTATCGTAATGGTGAGCGTGGTCATGAGCATTGCCGGTTACACGGTTTTGGCCGAACGCAAAGTCTGCGCATGGATGCAGGGAAGGGTGGGCCCCAACCGCACCGTCCTTCCCTTTGTTGCCGCCATACCCTTCATCGGGCCTTTTTTACGGAATCTGGGCATATTTCAACCATTGGCCGACGGCTTGAAATTTCTCTTCAAGGAAGAAATCGTTCCCGGGCACGTTAATAAATTTTATTATTACCTTTCTCCCATCGTGGCTTTGGTTCCCGCCCTGACCACAATGACGGTGCTGCCCTTCGGGGAATTCACGAATGCCGAGGGTCTCACCACAACACTGGTGTTAGCCAACGTGGACTTGGGCATTCTATTCGTTTTCGCCATCTCCTCCCTAGGCGTCTATGGCATCGTGTTGGCCGGTTGGTCCTCGAACAGCAAGTATCCTTTCCTCGGGGGAATTCGTTCCTCGGCTCAGATGATTTCCTACGAGCTCGTGATGGGGCTTTCGGTTTTGCCGGTTTTTCTTTGGGTCAACGCTCCGGGCATGACCGGGAGCGGATTGAGTCTTGTCTCCATCGTCAATTCTCAGGAAGACGCCGCTTGGCTGGTTCTTGTTCAGCCCTTGTCTGCCTTTTTGTTTCTTGTCGCCTTGTTTGCCGAAACCAATCGCCTACCCTTCGACATGCCGGAGTCGGAAACCGATCTGGTCGGCGGTTTTCATACGGAGTACGGCAGCTTCAAATTCGGGATTTTCTTTGTAGCTGAATACGCTCACGTGGTCATCGGTTCCGCCATCTTCACTACCTTGTTTCTCGGTGGATGGCACTTCTTGCCATGGGTTGCCGACCCTTGGGCACCGGGCTTGATAGGTTCGCTTCTGGGCGTCGGATGGTTCCTTGCCAAAACGTTTTGCCTTATCTTTTTCTTTATTTGGGTTCGCTGGACCCTACCGCGTTTTCGCTATGATCAAGTAATGAAACTGGGCTGGGCCAAGCTGCTGCCCTTGGCCTTGGTCAACTTGATCTTCTACGTGATCTTGGTGACTTACCTCGATCAAGCCGCCGCTTCATGAACCTTTTGAGGACGAACCGATGATTAAGACAGTCGTAATTGAACGCAAACCGCTCTCTCTTTCCGAGCGCACGTACCTTCCACAAATCGCCTCCGGCCTGAAGACGACGCTTTCCAACCTTTTCAAAAAAAAGGTGACTCTCCAGTATCCTGAGCAACGCCCGTCGATCCCTCGTGGCTACCGAGGGGTACCCACTCTGGTGAAGGATCCGAATGGTCGAGAAAAATGCGTTTCTTGCCAATTGTGCGAGTTCGTTTGTCCGTCAAAGGCAATTCGCATTACCCCCGGTGACATTCCGGAAGACGACGAGGAGCAGTCCCATGTCGAAAAAGCTCCCAAAGAGTTCGAGATCGATATGCTCCGATGCATTTACTGCGGGTATTGCGAGGAAGTTTGTCCGGAAGAAGCCATCTTTCTTCAGGAAGATTACTCACTGTCCGGTTATTCCCGTGAGGAACTGGTAAACGACAAGGAAAAGCTTTATGAAATGGGCGGCACCTTGCCCGACAAGCACTTCAAGTGGGACAAGAAGAAGACCGAGGAGGAACAGGGCAACGCCCACTAAGATCAATGAACCTCAGCCTGGTAGACTTTTTATTTTATGTCTTCGCCACCATATCGGTGGGAGGAGGTCTGGCCGTGATCCTAAGTCGCAATCCCGTAACGGCGGCGATGTTCATGATCTTATCCCTAGTTGGAGTGGCCTCGTTGTTCGTTTTGCTGGAGGCATTCTTTTTGGCCGTCTTGCAGGTTCTCGTATATGCGGGCGCGGTCATGGTTCTTTTCTTGTTTATAATCATGCTGATGGACGTGGGCCCTGACTCGGGGAAGCGCACTGCGTTGTCGAAGACGCGCCTAATTTCTGGTTTTGTTGCTCTTTTTGGTGTGGGGCTTCTTACTGTGCTGACCTTGGAGTATTCAGGAGTTGCCACCGATTCCGCGACTCACTGGCAAGACGTGGCCGAAGAAACCTCAGTCGAAGGCGCCAACGTTGTTTTCTCAAAGAGTGTCAAGAGCTTCGGTTACGGTCTCTTCACCAAATACATGCTCCCCTTGCAAGTGGCCGGCTTTCTTTTGCTGGCGGCAATGGTCGGGGTGATCGTCTTGAGCAAAAAACAGGACGAAGAGAAAAGCAGCGAGGCGACTGAAGACGCTTCATCCGCGTCCGCTGAACCCCGACCTGAGGAAGCCTAAGGAATGGATACCATTGGCGTTCAAGATTTTCTCGTGGTGGCCGTGTTACTCTTTTCGGTCGGTTTTCTTGGGGTAGTCTTGCGACGGAACCTTCTGTTCGTCCTCATGTCTCTGGAGCTTATGCTAAACGCAGTAAACGTGGCTCTCGTGGCCTTTTCCCGACATAGTGCAAATATGGATGGCAGCCTGTTCGTCTTCTTCATAATGACCGTGGCTGCAGCTGAGGTTTCCGTAGGCTTGGCCCTGCTGGTGGCCCTCTACAAAAAACGGCAAAGCGTATTTTCCGAGCACATGACCATGCTCAAAAACTAGGGAAATGGACATCACCACCGGCACGCTTCTTTTAATTCCGTTGGCCTCGGCCGCGACTATCCTCCTGTTTTTTCGCCAGAACGGGAAAATCGCCTCTTACGTTTCCGTCGCTGCTGCAGGAGCGATTCTCTTGCTTTCACTCCAGATCATCTTTTCTGAGTCTGCTTCTGCGGACTCTGAATCAGGCGATGCGATCGTAGACTCGGGCGTCACTTGGTTGGAAATCGCCGACTTCAAGATAGTCGCTGATTTCCAAATCGATGATCCCGAAGCCAACAACGAGTCCAAAGCTCTTCTCTTCGTCGTCTCCTTCGTCGGTTTTCTCATTCACGTTTTTAGTCTTGGCTACATGGCCGACGATGCCGGGAAAGCTCGTTATTTTGGAGGTCTGTCCATCTTCATGTTCTCCATGCTAGGCATCACTCTGGCCGACAACCTGATCATAATTTTCGTTTTCTGGGAGCTAGTCGGCTTTAGTTCCTACATGCTCATCGCCCATTACTTTCATACCAAGGAAGCATCCGATGCCTCGAAGAAGGCCTTTATCGTCAACAGGGTGGGGGACTTCGGATTCCTTATCGGCATCGTGTTGACTTACTGGATATTTGGCACCGTAAACCTCTCCGAACTCAGCCAACTCATGGCTGCCGACCCCGCTCGCGCCACTACCGGCATCGCCTTGGCCTTGGCTTGCGGTTTCATCGGGAAGTCCGCCCAGTTTCCATTGCAGGTTTGGTTGCCCGATGCAATGGCGGGGCCGACCCCTGTTTCAGCTCTTATCCATGCAGCCACTATGGTTGCCGCCGGCATCTACCTGCTGGCTCGCATAGATTTCCTTTTCACCCCGGAAGCCTTGTCCTTTATTGCATTGCTGGGAGCGGCTATGGGCCTGTACGCAGGTTTCTGCGCCTTGGTTCAGCGCGACATCAAGAAAATTCTCGCTTACTCCACCTTGTCGCAACTCGGTTACATGGCCGCCGCCTTCGGCTTAGGCTTGGAGGGCGTGGCGCTCTTCCACCTTGCCACGCATGCCTTTTTCAAGGGTCTCATGTTCCTCGGTGCAGGTTCCGTAATTCATTCCTGTCACCACGAGCAGGACATATTCAAGATGGGAGGTCTGCGTAGTCGCATGCCGGTAACCGCCAACACCTTCCTTATCGGCGTACTCGCCATTTCCGGAGTTAATTTCTTTTCCGGATATTTCAGCAAGGATGCCATCCTGTTGGGTGCCTACAATTTGAATCTTCCCGTTTTTGTAGTTCTTTACCTCGGAGCGATTCTTACCGCCTTCTATATGTTCCGACTTTACTGGATCGCTTTTTGCGGGGAACCCCGTTCCAAGCATGTCGCGGAAGCTAATGAGAGTCCCTCGGTGATGACTTGGCCGCTTATCATCCTAGCTGTACTTTCGGCAATTGGCGGATTCGAGGCGCTTTGGCCTGAAGCTCTGTTTGCCGCGTTTCATACTGATCTTCATGTGGTTCACGGCATGCCTGGTCACTTGTGGATGGTGGTCCTTGGTACTTTCGCCTGGGTTGCAGGCGCCTTGGGTTCTCGACGCCTTTACGGTCAAGCCGGCAACGAAGATCCTCTCATGGAAAAAGCTCCTGCGCTGTTTCAGCTTTGCTCCAGCAAACTATTCTTCGACGAGATTTACAATTTCTACGTGACATCCATCCAGCAACGTGTTGCTCGAATACTCGAGGTGCTGGAACTCCTTTTCATTTCCGGGCTCATGGTACGCGGCAGTGCGGGAGCGGCTGGTCTTTTCGCCTTGTTCGGAAAGTCTTTTTACTTGGGTCGTATTCATGGCTACGCTTTCTGGTTCTTGATCGGTGTCGTAGGTTTTCTCGCCTATGCGGCTGGCTGGTTCGGGCATTTTTGATATGAACTTAGGCTTTGAAGAGTTGCTTTTGTTAGCGTCGATCGTGGTTCCGACGGTTGTCTCGATATGTTTGTTCACCGGGGTAGTCACAAGCGACGAGGCAGCCAAGAAATTGGCCTACGTTGGCTTTGGCGTTCCCTTTGTCTCCGGGGTTCTCCTTTTCCTTTGGTTTGAAGGCGCCGTTGGAGCGGATTACAAGTATGAGGTTCTTTTTGATCGAACCGGTTTGCAGGAATTGGGAATCACCTTCCACCTAGGTTTGAATGGAGTTTCGTCGCCGCTTTTTGCCATGGCCGGCTTCGTGGGTCTGGCCGCAGGTTTGGCCGCCATACACTCTGGGGCTGAGCGTATCCGGCTCTATCTCGCCTTGCTTACCCTCATGCAGGCCGGACTTATGGGGTTCTTCGCCAGCGTGGATTTGTTCTTTTATTTCCTATTCCACGAATTCGCTCTGGTTCCGACGTTCATAATGATAGGACTATGGGGCGGGCGAGACCGTCGAAGCGTTGCTCTTGAGATTACCATTTACCTTACGCTCGGGGCCCTGATCGTGCTTGGTGGTCTGGTCGCCTTGAACGTCATGGGAGACGCGGAGAAGTTTGATTTTCCAACCCTGGTACACCTTCTTTCCACGACAGCCTTGGGCGAGTCCGCGCAGTTCAAGATTTTCGGACTTCTCCTCCTTGGCTTCGGTATCTTGGTAGCCTTGTTTCCCTTTCACACATGGGCTCCAAGGGCATACAGCGCTGCTCCTACTTCGGTTTCCATGCTCCATGCGGGCGTTCTCAAGAAGTTTGGCCTTTATGGACTGGTTCAGGTTGCGGTTCCTCTACTCCCATCCGGAGCTGCCCAGTGGAGTGATTTTCTGATCTGGCTGGCCTTGGGCAACGTTCTTTTCGTCGGTTTAGTTACCATGGCTCAAAATAATTTGAAGAGCATGGTCGGTTATGGCTCCGTGATGCACATGGGTTACTGCTTTCTAGGAGTAGCCACCTGTTCCGCGCTAGGGGCCGGTTCTGTCGTCATGCTGATGACTGCTCATGGACTTTCCGTGGCCCTCATGTTTCTGGTCGGCACCTTCGTTTATCGGCGGTGCGGCACTTTCGAAATGGATGAAATGGGGGGACTGGGTACAAAGACACCCGTGTTGGCTTGCTTTTTCTTAGCTGCCGCGTTCGCGACCATCGGACTTCCGGGTTTTGGAAACTTCTGGGGAGAATTCGGGATTTTCATGTCTCTAGGCGAGAACCCCGGTACTCGCTTTGCCTTGGTACTCGCTGTTATCGGCATCATTATCTCAGCAATCTTTGGATTGCGAGCAGTAGCCAAAGTTTTCTTCGGTGAACAAACGGAAGAGTTCGCTGAGTTTGAAAAGGAAAATCCCGTTAAGGATCTAAATCTCGTGGAAATGCTTCCTGCCGGTTTGCTCGTAGCTGCGCTCCTTCTCCTCGGGTTATGGCCTCGCACGATTTCCGATCGCGTAAATGCTGAAATCGGTAATCGCTACCAAGCCTTCGAATCATCGGTGCCCGGAAGTTTACCAGCCTGTTGCGCGCTTACCGCCGAGGAGCCGGAAGTGAAAGAGGGAATCGAGACCAACGGCGCGGCAGTCGAAGCCACCGAGGAATCTTCCAAACCAAAGGCGGGCGATCATGATTGACCTCGCGCCCTTCAAGATTTTTGCCGATTCGAACGACTGGTTCGAGATCTGGCCCGAGCTGGCCATGGCCTTGGGGGCCGTACTTGTTCTCGGATTGGAACTTTTCCGCTCCAAAGAACTTGGTCGCCGTTCTTTTGCGGGCCCCATCGCCATTTTATTTCAGGCCTCCCTGCTGGTGTTTCACCTCATCGACTACCTTATTTGGCATCATCCCTTCGACCACGAAACTTTTTCCGGCCTGCTCAACCAAAGTTCACGCGGAGAGGTCATGCGGAGCTTCTTTCTGCTCGCATCGCTTCTGGTATCCATTCTCGGCGAAAGTTACCTGCGGCGACGTAAATTGGCCGGAGGAGAGTTCCATCACCTCACCATGCTCGCCACGGCGGGCCTCATGCTTCTCGTTCAAAGCAACCATTTCCTCATGCTTTTCGTGGCTTTGGAGACGGTGGCGATTTGCTTCTACGTTCTCGTAGCCTACCAACGCGACAGTGTGAAATCGCTGGAGGCAGGACTCAAGTACCTGGTTTTCGGCGCCCTCAGCTCGTCTCTTCTTCTATTTGGCATCGTGCTTTTGTATGGAGTGGCCTCCAATCCCGAGGCGTGGGGCTGCATATCTCCCGGGCTGGGACTGGATGACCCACTGGAATTTGGCTATTTAGCCTATTTCCTTGAAGCCAATTCCGACAACCTCATTTTGCGGGCAGGCGTTATTCTCATCATTTCGGGAATAGCCTTCAAGATCGGTGCGGCTCCTTTTCAGATATGGGTGCCCGACGTCTATCACGGTTCCCCCATGCCCGTAACTGCCTTTCTTGCGGTTTCCTCAAAGGCCGCCGGCTTTTTTGTTCTTCTCAATCTAGTGAACGGCCCATTTGAGGGCATGAGCGATTTCCTCCTCCCGATCCTTGGGTTCATTGCCACCCTCACTATACTTTTCGGCAACCTTGCCGCTTGCGCCCAACGCAACCTTAAGCGACTGTTGGGTTTGTCGGGTGTGGCTCATGCGGGTTATCTTCTAGTTGGTGTAATCGCCGCCATGCTTTCTCAAACCATGCAGGCCGACTGGGTGATCACCTTTTACCTTTTCACCTATCTTCTGGGAAGTTTTGCCGTCTTTGGCGTGATGGGCTTGGCCAACGTGCCCGACGACGCCGAACACGAATTTTCGCATTACGAGGCACTCGGTCAAAAGAACCCCTTTCTTGCTTTCGTCTTGTCCTGTGGCGTTTGTTCCCTTGCCGGCGTTCCTCCTTTTGCCGGATTTATCGCCAAGCTTCTTCTCTTCGTAGTTGCTTTCAAGGCAAAGCTTTACTTCTCCCTAGCCGCCATGGTGGTTGGTGTGGTGATCTCCATTTACTACTATTTCGGCTGGTTGCGCGAGGTGCTGTTTATTCCTCGCCCAAAATTTTCCGATGAGGAAGATAACGGTCCCGACCCTTGGGACGGACTCAAGCTCGGCGGCATT
>JACNJI010000199.1 GCA_014382645.1 Verrucomicrobiota bacterium
GAACGTAATTATAGTTGGGCAAGCAGGATCAGGGAAGAGCACGTATATAAACATACTGGCAGAAGCAATGTCAGAATTTGAACGTGCACCGTCGAGAAGTGGGGATTCCGAGTATCCCCAACCCGACATCATTTTGCCTCCAAAGTCCCGCTCGAAGTTCTTTTGCCAAACGAGTTTTCCGTCCGAGGCACGAACACCAACCAAGTTGCCATTCTTAGTTAGCCCATAAACCAAGCTAAATTCTTTGTCATAGGCCGGTGTTCCGTTGACGCCCCCACCTCCACGGATGGGACTTTCCCAAGCTTTTCTACCAGTTGCCCTGTCAAGGGCGTAAAGTGATGTGGCGCCGCCCGCTTCACCGAGCGTGAAGATTCGGTCACCTACGACAATGATGCTGGAGTAGCCTTTACCCAGATTATTGGTGCTCCAGAGAAGACTCGGACCATTTTTAGGCCATTGTGCGAGCAAGTCTGCTTCGCGGGAAACACCATCCCCGTTAGGCCCTCTCCAGCGAGGCCAGTCCGTAGTTTGCCTTTTCCCGTCTTGGCTTTCACTTGGATTTTTGGAAGCAAGGCTCCGTGCAAAAAGTTGATCAGCAGCAGTAAGCCGAGATATTGGGAATGCATAGGACTGAGTGCCAACACGCAGTACGATTATGTCGCCGCGAATGGTTTCAAAATCTCCTGTGACTCGTCGACCCTGAACATCCGTCCAAGTTCTCGGAGCGGACTTCATCCACAGGTTTGAGAGAAACAGCAAAGTAATGAAAAATGAGAAAGGCTTCATGGTGTTTCCTCGGGTTTGTCGTTCATGCTTTCTTTGGTTAGTTAAACTGTCAATAGAAACGAATGGATCTTCGCGAGTTGAACTTTAACCAAGAACTTAAATGCGAATGCCGGCCGTGCCCTTTCTTTTTTTGGAAACTATATCCTGGCAAAGCAGACGGTCGAGATTTTAAATCAAAGCGCTCTTTTTTGAGAACTCGCTGAGCTTGACGTCTTTCAGCTTGAAGTCATGAATTCACTATTATGAATAATAAAATACTTTGTGTCGATGACGAGGAATCGATCTTAAAGGGTTTCCAGCTGCACTTGCGCAAGGGATTTGATCTCTTTACGGCTAATTCCGGAGAGGATGGACTGCGTGTTTTTGATGAAGAAGGGGGATTTGCGGTCGTTCTTTCGGACATGCGGATGCCGGGCATAGATGGTGCGGCCATGTTGTCGGCCATAAAGGAACGCAACGCCGATGTGGTGACAATGCTGCTCACGGGACATGCCGATTTCGAGTCGGCCATGTCTGCAGTCAACGATGGAAATGTTTTTCGCATGCTATCGAAGCCCTGTCCTCCCGAACGTTTGATCCAGTCTTTGTCTGCCGGTCTTCGGCAACACGAATTGATCGTTAGCGAAAAAGTGTTACTCGAGCAAACGCTCAAAGGGGCGGTGGATGCGTTGAGCCAAGCCTTGGCAACCGCGAAGCCTTTGTTTTTTGGCCGGGCGCAACGCGTGCGTCGGCTCGCCGGCGAATTGGCGGATAGGCTTGAAGAGCCGAACAAGTGGAGGATCGAGGTGGCCTCTATTTTTTCTCAGATTGCCTCTATTACTTTACCTGAAGCAATTTCAGAGGATGTATATCATAAGCGAGAACTATCGAAGGAAGTTCAGGATATAGTGGGCCGATTTCCTGAAGTGACCGAACAAATGCTGGAGAAAATTCCTCGGCTCGAAGAGGTTCGCGAAATAATTGCCAAAATCGATTTACAGCCACATTTTGAATTGGCGGACGAAAAAGGCATTCGTCGAGCTGCTTCGATCATTAAGGTTGCACTGGACTTTGATCATTACGAGGAGCTTGGTTATGAGAAAGCTATCGTGGTGCAAACCTTGCGTGGTCGTGAAACGTATTACGATCCTGTGGTTACTGAGGCTTTGCAGCACCTCCACTCCCTCGCCGATCAAAAATATCGTATCGAAGAAGTGTTGTTGAAGAATTTGGGGCCGGGTATGCGATTGGCTCAGGAGTTGCGTCATGACACTGGTTTTTTGGTTGCACCTTCAGGTACTGATGTGGACCGACACTTTATACGTGTCGTACGCAATCACCTTGCCTGTTATGAAGAAAGTCCTTTCCCGAAGAAAATTTTGGTATCAGTCCCAAATGCCTGAGAGCTATTTCTGTTTCATCAGTTCAATTGATCTCAGCTTCCGATCGTGAAGGTAAGCTCCTATGTGATTTTGCTCACTCTTGCCGGTTTGGGCGGGGCTTCTATTCTGGCAATTTTCGGGTGGTGGAAATTCTCTGATTTGCAGTCGGCAACTGACGAGTTGCGATTAGAGGCCGAAAGGTCGGGAGCGGCTTCGGAGGAGCATTTAGCCATACAAGTATTCCTGACATCTAGTAGCGACGCTCTAAATGCAATGGAAGTCTACCCGCAGGAGTTCAAGGGTTTATTTGGTGTAGTGAGAAACAGTCTAGTTTATTCCTCGGCCGCATTAGAGAAAATCACGGATGAATACTCGAGTAATTATAAAGCGGATACATTAAACCAGTTGAAAAAAGAAATCTCAGGAATCAACGATGCCTTGGATCAAATGGAAGAAGTAAGATTTTCCCGGAAGGCTGGGGGATCTAGTCGTAGCGAACATAAGGCTGCCCGGTCGACTTTCGATGAGTTTGCCAAGAAACTTGAGATTAGTTTGGAGTGGTTACGGAACGAAGCCGATTCAAATATCAACAGTCGAAAAGGTGAGCTAAGCGCTCGATGGATGGATTTGGAGCAAAGTCGAAAAGAGGCGAGCATTTTTTCTTGGATAGCCGTTGTTCTCTATTTTGGCATTACTGCATTTCTGGCATGGAGGACCTACCGAAACCTAGCCCAGCCCATACAGTCTCTAGAAAATGCCGCTAGTAATTCCTTGGATGAGGGAAAACCTTTTATTTTGGCGGAAACGGGACCTGCTGAAATTCGATCTTTGACGAGACGCCTCCGTGTTTTAGTCCATGGATTGGAGGAACAAGTGGCCCAGCGCACTCATGCACTGCGAGCAAAGGCCCATCAATTGGAAGAAGAAATGATGCAGCGTAAGCACTTGGAAACCGAGCTTGTCCATGCCCAGAAAATGGAAGCTGTCGGTCAACTGGCAGCGGGGATTGCTCACGAAATCAATTCACCTTCACAATTCGTAAACGACAATGTCATGTTCTTGAAGGATGCCGTCAATGAATTGTTGGCCGCGGTTTCCGGTGAAGGAGAAATTCCAGATGCCAAGGAAATTGAATTCTTAAGAGAAAACGCCCCTGGTTCTGCTGAACAGGCTCTCCAGGGAATGGAACGAATTACGACTATCGTCAAATCGATGAAAAATTTTGCGTATAGGGATGCCGCTTCAGAAAAAAGGCCCCAAAACGTTAATCAGGCAATTGAAGCGACTGCGGTGGTCGCTACCAACGAATGGAAGTATCACGCGGAACTCAAAACCGACCTCGATCCAAATTTGCCTTTTGTTCCCTGTAACATTGGAGAGATTAATCAAGTGGTCCTTAATCTTATTGTTAATGCCGCCCATGCAATTCGAGATTCTGAATTGAAGGACGGCAAAGGCCTGATCTTAGTTTCGACGAGGCAGTACGATCAATATGTGGTAATTACGATTCAGGATGACGGCGGCGGTATTCCAGAGCATGTTCAGGGTAAAATTTTCGAACCTTTTTTCACGACTAAGGAAGTAGGCGTGGGAACTGGTCAGGGCTTGGCAATTGCTCATAACGTGATTACGAAATCGCACGGCGGACATATTTGGTTTGAAACAGAGCAAGGCAAGGGCACGACTTTCTTTATTCGACTGTCTTTGGATACTCCATCCCAAGCATCGGAATCGTGATGTTTCAAGTGTGGCGATTTTTCTACCTGCCGGCAGTGGGAATCCTGGCCTTGCTTGCATCGGGATGCGGTTCGGAAGAAACGATGAAAGGAAGCCTTAGCTTTTTGGACAGCAAAGGAGAGGAAGTTCCCCAAGCAGGTATCTCCATAAAGATTTTCGATAAAGACGGAATCGTGGCCATTCGTCGAAAATCTAGAGTTATGTTGGGGGAACAGGTTATTCAACTAAAGGGAGGGGAATTATCCTCAGACTTTGTCGATAATTATTTTTCGAGCATGTTTGATCTTGTTGATTCGATTCCCCCGCTTGATGAGATAGAAACCGATGATGCCGGGCTGTTTGACTTTTCGTTTACTGGTGGTGAATGCTTGATTTCGGCTCATTCGGTCGCGGGAGACGAAAATCCCAGATGGTTAAGGCTTATAAGTCGAAACGCTATTAAGCAGGAGGGCATAGATTTGAATACCGGCAACCAGCTGAAATTTGGCGGCATAGAGGACTTTGTCTCTTTGACGGAAATAGAGAATCAATTTAAAATACGCATTGGTGAACTCGGATTGATTGCCGAATGGAAGCCAAAGCTTGAACCGCAAAACCTGATTTATATTCCTCCCGGCAACTTTGTTATGGGAAGCAAGGGGGGCGATGCTCTTCGGGGCAAAAACGAAACTGTCCACGGGGTCACGATCACCCATGGGTTCTGGATGGGAAAGTATGAAGTGACAAACGAAAGATGGAATGCAGTTTGGGCTATCACGGATTTTAACTCATCGGAGCAAAAAATGCCGGTCAGCCAAGTTTCACATGGCAAGGCTCAGGCCTTTTGCTGGAAGTTGACCGAAAGTGAAAGAGGTGCGGGAAACTTGCCCGCTGGCTTTATTTATCGTTTACCTACCGAGGCAGAATGGGAGTACGCTTGTCGGGCGGGTACTTCTTCAGTGTTTAGTTTCGGCGACGATCCAGCTTCACTTTCGGAGTACGCTTGGCATCAGGGCAATAGTCGACGCATTTACCACCAAGTGGGAACGAAAACTGCGAATGCTTGGGGTTTGCACGACATGTACGGTAACGTGCTGGAGTGGTGCTTTGATTGGTATGGCGATTATCCTTCCTTTCCAGTTGTAAATCCATTGGGAACCTTGAGGGGAAAAGGGCGGGTGCTCCGAGGTGGCGGTTATACCTCTGCAGAATCTCAGTGCTGCTCGGGTTCCCGTGATCAGTGGGCACCTGTTTCTCGCAGCTTCAACGTGGGCTTTCGCGTAGTGTTGGGATGCCCTTTGTGATGCGAGGTTCGAGGGTTGTTCACTTAGCGGTTAAGTGTCTTGAGGCTGTCTTGAACTATCTTTGCAGTGAGGGCATAGGTCGTTACTCTATCCACGCGGGCCATGTTTAAGCCCACGGCTTTGCCATTAATATCGAGAACGGGTCCACCCATTGCTTCCGGGGGTAAGGGTAGATCGTGCTGGATGATCATAGGGAAATTATCCTTCCTCCTCGATACAGGACCGCTCATCTGGAGGTTTCGGTTGAACATTTCGAAGGTGACCGAGCGGTGACCGAGGGTTACTTGGTAGGAAAAACTCCTATCATCTCGCATCACTTCTATCCGAACAACGTCGCCTGGGTCATGCGAACCCACAAGCTCTATAACCTGTTCACGTCGCTTTACGCTTTGTCCATTCACTTTCGTTACCACATCCCCCTTTTTCAACCCCGCGGTTGCTCCTGCCGCCCGAGGTACCACTTCGGCGATGGCGACACCACCCGTAGCATTGCCATCGCGTCCTAGTATTACGCCGATTACTCCTCCTTCGCGCTCTATGGCTCGCGGGGTTCCGCTGTTGACCCCCACTTTTAAACCCTTCAGCTTCGGATCTGCCGAAATCATCCATCCACCTTCGGTTGGCAACTTTTCGCTCGACCATTGGACGGGCTCGAAGGACTTGTCTTTTGCCATGATCTGCAGAAGAGCAAGGTCTGTTTTCTCATCTCTGCGGCGTATCCTGACGGGGTATGCTTGACCATCCGCGAATACTGCCTCTCTTGCGCCTACGCAAGCACTTGCCTTGGTCAACAAGAGACCTTCCTTTGTCACTATTGTTCCGTGAGTGATGAGCTTGCCGTTGCGCATGAGTCGAACCGTGGAGGCAAAGGCGGCTTGTTTGGTTTTGGCAAAAGCCTTGCGAGTGTTTGCTCCATTCAGCCGTTGAGAGGTCGAAAGATCTTCTGCATGAATGGTATTAACGAAGAGGCCGGCGGACAGCCCCAAAACAAGTTTACTCAGGAATATGCGGGAACTCATTCGTCGCCTTCCTTCTCCTCAAAGTCGGGGCGTTTGCCAAGTTTCACTTTGGCGGTCATTTCTTTTTCGTCTCGAAGATAATCTATTATGACTGATTCGCCGGGACCGGTTGTGGCAATGGCGATCGTGAGTTCCTCTCGTGTGTCAATGACGTCTCCATTTACCTTCACGATTATATCACCTTCCCTCAGACGAGCTTTTTTTGCAGCTGAATCCTCGACGACTTCGATCACTTTTAGGCCTTTCTCGGTTTCTTTGCATCCTACACCTAAGAAACCACCTTCCTTTAGACTTCTTTGCGTCAACAGATCTTCTTCCCGAAAGGATTTCCAGTTTGCGTGAAAAGCCTCTATTGGAGCATGAAAATTTTGGTCGTCCTTCTTGGATATACGGCTGTGTATCCCGATTACCCGACCGTTGAAATCGAAGAGCGGTCCTCCCGAGTCACCTCCTAGAAGACGGCTATCCGTTTGAATAGTTTCGTCTTCTTTGGCGATAATTCGGCCAAGGCGAACTATGATTCCGCGTTCCTTGTCGAATCCACCGGGATGACCAAGAGCGAAACACCAATCCCCGATTTTAGAGGAACCTCGTTCGGCCATAGGGGCAACCGGCCAATCTCCTTCATCCGTGATTTCAGCCATACCAGCATCCGAAATTTCTGAACCACCCAATGTAATTGCATTGACTTGCTTTCCATCCGGCAGCCTCACTTTTACTCGCTTGCCCCTTTTCCCGATCACATGAGCGGCGGTTAGGATCATTCCATCTTCTGAGACGATTACACCACTGCCTGCGCCTCCACCGCTTTCTATGGCGACCACTGCTTTTTTAGCTTCGGGCAGGATTTTGCGAAGGCGTTCCTGAATGGCTAGCAGGTCTTCCTGGTTTTCGGGGAAAGGTTTTTCCCACGCTTTCAGTTCCTCGGCCTTTAGGCATAGGGACAATGCGGCCAAGGGTATGACTGCTAGAAAAGTGATCTGCCAATAATTCGACACTGTTAATTAATTATGCCCCTGATTGAATATGTCGCAAATGGTTTCAGCAAAAAACTCGAAATAAATCGTCCATGTTGCAGCCTAATGGATAGCCATTCCGTATGCTATCTTTCACAAGACAGCTCATTGCCGGTCATTCGAAAAACGACGTCTGCCAAATTTTCAACTTCTCGTTTGTTGTGAGTGATGTGCAGAACGGTTACCCCCGTCCCTTTTGCCGTTTGCACCAGCAATTCGTAAATTTCATCATGGGTCTCATCGTCGAGTGCGCTCAGTGGCTCATCTAGGCATAGGTATCTGGGACGAATGGAAAGAGCTCTTCCCAGTGCAACTCTCTGGCGTTCCCCTCCGCTTAAGGCATCGGGCATGCGATCCAGTAGATGAGAAACTCCCAGCCTTTCGGCCAGTTCCTCGACTCGCTCCTTAATTTGCTTTGGTTCGGCTTTTCGCAGAACAAGAGCAAACGCCAATTGCCTAGCCACGCTAAGATGCGGAAATAGCGCCCCGTCCTGCGGTACGTAACCTACGCCGCGTTCTCCGGGTTTGAGGTTCGTCACGTCTTTTGTCCCTAGCAGGATTTTACCACTGGTAATCGGTCTAAGGCCGCACACGGCTTCGAGAAGGGTTGTCTTTCCGCAACCGCTTCTACCCACGAGAATCCCGTATGCTCCTTCCGGCAATTTGAAAGAAATGTCGGAAAGAGAGAATTCTCCCTGTCGAACATGTAGATTTTCTACTGATATCATGGTTCCAAGCGTTTCATGCCCATGAGGCGGGAGGTAACCAGCACTGCGGCAGCCGCAAATATCATAATTAGAGAAATCGCCAACATGCCTTTTAGATTTCCCGCTTGCATCTCGAGATAGACTGAGGTTGGAAGGACTTCAGTTCTCATGCGGGTGGATCCGGCAAATACTAAAATAGGGCCGAACTCGCCTAGCGATCTCGCCCAAGCAAGGGTGCCCGCCGCCAGAATCCCTCTTTTCGCCTGAGGCATGACGACGAGCCAAAAGGCTTTGCCTCGGTTGCAGCCCAAGGTAAGAGCCACTTTTTCATAACGGGTCGGTATCTGGTCGAATGAGATGCGCATGGCTCTTGCGGCAAAGGCGCATGCAACCATGAATTGAGCTAGAATGACTGCAGGGATTTCGAATACGACCCATTGGCTAGTCCACGAAAAAGGTGCAAAATTAAATAGTGCCAACAGAGATATGCCAATGACCAGAGGAGGCAATACGATCGGAATGTCCAAAACCGTATCAAGCAAGCGTTTTCCCGGGAAGTCGAAGCGGGAGGTTAGGTAGCCTAGCGGAACCGCGACCCATAGGGACAGTAACGTAGAGAGAGAGCAAGAAAGTAGGCTAAGCCCAATGGAATATTGAATTTCTTTGCTTCGCAGGGCAGACAACATCGACTCGGCGTCCACGTAGGCAAGGTCTGCCGCAATCATGGCGACGATGATCACTACATAGGTTCCGCTTAGGATTGAGAGCCCGACAATGAATGGTACGTCCGACCCCGGTCGAAAGCCGGGTGAGTCTGTAACGACATTGCCGTTAGTCGATTGCATCATCGAAAAGTTTCGACTTTAGTTTACTTTTGCATCCTCCGCTTTCCAGCGGAAGCCGGCATTCAGAAAACGCGCTTTGGAGTCAAGGGAAGTTATGGCCTCGACTAGCCGTCCAGTCATATGGGGGAACGCACTGTTATCGTAAACGGCAATGTTTTGCGTTGCTCGGGCGATAGGGTCATTGATGGCAATCGTCTCGAATTGGCCTTTGCTTAGGTTTTGGCAATTCGCCAGGTATACGAGGGCGATGTCCAGTTTGGGATGACCTTCCATTTGCAAAATTAATTCATGGGCCGTGGGAGTGGTTACTTCCCATGTTCCGTTTGCCTTGATTTTCTCGTTTACACCAGCCTTTGCAAGGAGCTGCCAGGTGAGGTCTCCCAGCGTGGAGATTTTTTGATCCGTGGTGCCTAGAGATAAATCTTGCCGACCGAGGTCTTCGAGAGTCCGTAAGTTCTTTGGGTTCCCTTTGCGGACAAGCATTACGATGTCCGTGCTTGAGACGTCGCGAGCACCGCTGAATAGCGAATCGACCTTCCCCATATAGGAGGCATCGCATGTGAGAAAGGCATCGGGCATGGCTGTCTTCGCTTTGCTCATGTCAATGGCTTTGATGTTGGCGACGAGCGAGCCACAGCCGGCAAATTGCTCGATGATCGCACAGCCTTCTCTCTTCTCAAAATCCCTCAAGGTTTGAGTAACTGCTTCTCGATTAACTCCGCCGCAATAAATGATTAGTTCGGGCTTCTCTTTCCATTTATCTCCTGCGACTCCCATGAAGTGATGTTTTGCGAAGTGCATTTGACCCTTCGATGGCGCAGCGAGATATCGAGCGAAAAAAAGAGCTTGTCTGGCTTTTTGCGAAGAAGATGAAACATTTGCCGTTATGCGGGAGCTAACGTTAGCCAATTCGGGAAGGTTGTGTATCTTGAGGCCGAATTGTTTTGCGGTGGTGTTCCAAAGAAAGCCGGCTTGCACGATATCTGAGGCGACGACCGCGGCCGCCGCATCGGTCACGCGAGGTGAAGCGGTTTTCTTTGCTGCGTCGAACATTTCCCACTTGCCGAGCTTTTCAAGAGTGGCCTTGGTTGTTTTTCCGACACCGGCAGCTTCATTGCAAAGAACAAAGGGCACTTCCAGCGCGAGGAATTCATCCAATGACGAAAAGGCTAAATTTTCTTTTGGGGATGAGGCTATAACGAGATTGAAAGAGGCCAACTGAATGGATTCGGCCGTGAGCCCTTTTTCTCGAGCTCGGTTGGCGAAAGATAGATCGGCGGGGGTATAAAGGGCAGCTCGGGGTTTGTTGCTGTCCCGGTCAAGATGCAATTTGCCCTCAAGCGCACCACTTGAATCGTTGTCGAGTGTTATCTTTTTTTCGAATTTTTTTTTAAAAGAGGTAGCGGCTTCTTCCACGGGCTTCCGTATTCCTGCCGCGCAATAGACGATCAAGTCTTCGGGCG
>JACNJI010000194.1 GCA_014382645.1 Verrucomicrobiota bacterium
TTTCGGAGGTCGCCCAAAAAGAGATGGTAAATTCATCAGCGAGGGCTTTGAAGGAACCAAAGTCAATAACCCCGCTTTTGTGTTTCTCTGGCCTGATGGCCAGCCCATTGCCTAGCTTGCCTTCGGGAACAATGGATGCGGCTTCGCCCATGGTGGCAGAGCTTGCCTCAGGCATGGCGTCAAAATTCCAGTAGGCTATGGGGTCAATGGTCTTCCCCGCTATTTTTGCGATCCGTGCTGGATGGGATCCAACCACATGCCCGTCAAAACGATCAATGGGCATCTCGTAGAGCTTGGTAACTTTCGGCCCCTTGTCCGGGGTAAAGACCACGGCATTAACCAGGGCCGTATCGCTTCCTGAATTATTGGATGTCTTTAAGCGTAACTTGTAAGCCCCCGCCTTATTGGTGGAAAAGGTCGTTAGGGGATCACTCGCATCCTTAAAGCTAGGTTTCGCTCCCACCGGCTTTTTTACCACTTCCCAGAGGTAAACTATCTTTCCTGCAGTTGAGCCTTTTGCTTGATCTGTGTACATTTCCCCACCGGCCATGGTAAAACGCGCCTGACCATTTTTTAACCACGCTGTATACCCCATTCCCCCATCGGCGATGGGACTTCGCTTCTCGGTCGCGTAGTAAGTAAGGTCGCTTAATTTTTTGGCATCGTCAGCACTGAGGGCACTACCAAATACACGTAATTCATCGAATAACCCGTAAGATCGATGCTGATGACTCCCTCCAGAAAATTCCATGGAAAATTCTAGCGCTGGATCCCAGGTCGACTTCTGCGGCAGGGTTTTGGCCTCACCATTATAATAACAGATTACGGACTTGGCATCCCACACCATGACCACGTGATGCCATTCATTCTTTTTCATTACAGGGAAGGCAAATGGATACTGATTCATCGTTTCCCCCACCTGGTGTAAGAGGGTAAAGCCTCCATGATTGCGGCCACTCACATTTAATATCCGTTTACCATCTGAGTGAAAACCCACAAGGCTATCAATACGACTTTTACTTTCGTTTGGCTTAATCCATAAAGAGAGTGACCACTGCGCAGGAAGTGATAGTTTCCCCTGGGTGCGCATGTAACCACGCACCGCATTGGGCATATGTGCTGCGCCGCCAAATACGCCTTTCCCAGGAGACCATTGCATTCCCCCCGTACTACCAATCCTATCCCAAACAACGTGACCATCATGACTGTTGCCCGATGAATCGTACTCCGTGGCTCCAAACGCAAAGGGTGAATCAAAACCCCAATGAAGGATTGTATTCGCAGTTATATCTTCTGCTCGGACATCGTTACTACCAACACAGCCAAGCACGGCTAAAACACTTAAAAAACGTTTGAAATATATCATATTTTCTTCCTTATATATACTGAAATTACTACGGAAATTTCTATCGGGCCTTGTGTCGGAATCGTCGTTATCTAAAGAAATCCGTCGCCGCGATTTCCAAAAGTAGGTAACGGGTTTCCATCTAAATCCAATCCAACAAAAAAACATTTCCATCAGTAGCATTCCAGGCTCCCATGTTTCCGATTGCGATTATTTTGCTTTCTCCATCTGTAGCAATAATTCTAATGTTTCCACGATAGTTCACTCCTTGAAATCCAAATGCTCCCCGAAAACCGAAACCTTGGTCGAGTTGGTATGATGGGGCCTCAGCCACGACAGTGGCAGTTTAGAGAAGGCTGATGAGGAGGGTTTTCATAAGTTCTCTGGATGATCGGGCCCCTGACGCTTTGCCACTGCTAGTATTGGTAGCATCGGAATAAAACCCTTGTTGTTTTCATAGGTAATACCGTCAGATGATAGATCGTAAGTGAGCTTATTTTTAAGGGCCCACTCTGCCATCTTCAAAATGCGAGGATCGTAGCCTTCCTCTCCTTCAATGGCGAGGGCCACATAGGTTAGGTTGGCAGCTCCGGACATATGATTGTTAATATACATCTGTCCGGGAATCTGCATACCAGTAGAATACTTGCCGAAGGTCATTTTAGAGATTACGCGGCGAACAAGATTGCGCTCTTCATCGGTCATAAAGGGATGGGCGTAGTCATACTCGAAGCCAAGGGTGAGATAGGAACCATTGATATCTATTTTTACTATAGTTGCTCCATGCTTCTTCATGAGTTCTTTCACGCGTTTCAAACCACCCTGATAATAGGCACTGTGATAATCAATTTGTCCGAACTTGATATCTGTTCGGAGATAATCGTAGGATACATCTCTAATTGCGTCCACTTCTGGGTGTTTATCGAGAATGTCAAGCCGCCCTTCCAAATAGAGTGCGTGCTTAACCGTCGCCTCCGCAGTTTTGCGACCAAGTTCTTTGTTTTCGGTTATAAGTGCATAGAGACCCCAGCCGCTTATTCGGCTATCGCCACCCCAAGGACTTCCCCGAAAATCAAAGTTTCTTGGAATATCCCAACTCTCTGCGTCACGACGCATCTGTTCCATATGAAGACGAAATATGCGCGGTGCATCTTTCCCTAAGGCGTAAACCTTTTTAAAGCGTTCAATATCATCGGGCCCGA
Source organism: Verrucomicrobiota bacterium (assembly GCA_014382645.1). Classification (GTDB taxonomy): domain Bacteria; phylum Verrucomicrobiota; class Verrucomicrobiia; order Opitutales; family Seribacteraceae. Next base: position 2,548 of record JACNJI010000194.1, read on the forward strand.
TGAGGATACGCGGGGGAATTCCAACTGCAGGCGGTGGGCTGAGTCTCTTACCATCAAAGCCAGGTGCTTCGTAGTGAACAGGCACCTCAATAGGCTTTGGTAAATCTTTAATGAGCCCCCCATTTAAAATATAGTCGCCGTCGGCGGCGTAAGCCCCCTTGTAGAAGTCTTCCTCACCTTTGGGAGAGACAGGAGAATCCGCTGCGAGAGCTGTGGTGCTGAAAGTAAATACAAAGAGCGCAAAAGTGGCCTGTAATATTTGAGTAATTTTATTCACTTTTTCCTCCAAAATTTAGAAAAAACAGAAAATAATGTCTGTTGATGTGCATTGAAAAGACAAGTTTACAGGCTTTTGACATTACTGAATGAATTGAAATGGAATATACAAAATCATATCAGAAACAATCCAAATTGCCAATGGATATCCTTGACCATCGCATATCTATTTTTGACTTTAGAAAGCAGTAAGATGCAAGCAAAAGAAAGCCATTTCTCCAAACAAGTGACCGATGCCCGGCATATATTCTTTGGTATACCCGAGCACGCACCCGAAGACCTGCGGGTGGTCAGCGTAGGGTGCGAGCGATGTCTTCCCGAATATATTGTGGACCGGCAGACTTTCCCACAGCACACCACAGAAGTGGAGAATCTTGGTTTCACGATTTTTGATTTCGTAATGGAAGGAGAGGGTTCGCTTATCCTCAATGGGAAGCCGTACCGCTTGAAACCAGGTTCCATCTTCAGTTACGGAAGAGGCATTCCTCATCGCATTGAAAATTCAGCCAAAAAACCCATGCTGAAATATTTTTTGGTCTGTGCGCACAATTCGGCCATGAGACCATTCGGGGCCTTGGGATCCAAACCGTTCGGGCTCTTTAAAATACGTTCCCTTGGCGAAATCATGGAGCTTTTTGAGCTCATCCTCAGCAACGCCAACCTTGAGTCCGAGCATGGGGTGGAGATTTGCAACTCTCTGGCCAAAGCGCTGATTCTCAAGATTTCCGAAAAATCAAACGGATTGACTCAATCGGAGTCTCGGTCATGGGACACTTATCACCGGACTTTGTGTTATATGAGGAGAAATTACTTCACCATCAAATCCATTGAACAACTTGCCGACGAAGTGAACGTCGATGCCGCCTATCTATCGAGAATTTTCAGAAGGTTTCACAAGGACACCCCCTATCGGTTTCTGATCCGCCTTAAAATGGGTCATGCAGCCTCTCTGCTGCTAAACTCCGGAAAGCTTGTCAAAAACATCGCGTTTGAACTCGGCTTCGAGAATCCCTATCATTTTTCAAGGACTTTTAAGTCAGTCTACGGGATATCTCCCGAAAACTTCGTCAAGGAAAGACAACAAGAAAACCAATCCAACCCGATCCAATGAAATCATCGGAAAAACCAATGAAAGCGAACTTCGTCATTGAATATTGCCCGGGATGCCGCTGGCTCCTGAGATCATCCTGGATGGCTCAGGAAATCCTGACGACCTTCGAAACGGAAATCGACGAGGTCTGCCTACGCCCTTGCCGGACGGAATCAGGTCGTTTCAGAATTACCTGTGGAGAAGAATTGATTTGGTGCCGAAAGAGAGACAATGGCTTTCCGGACATAAAGACCCTCAAGCAACTCGTCCGGGACATGATCTCACCTGAACGGCATCTTGGCCACTTGGATAGTTAAGGTGATCGATGATCTCCTTGTAAAATCACAAGAGGAATCGGGTTTTCAGATCTTCAGCGAATTGAGCATAGGCTTTTTCCTTAAGCCTCATGATCTGCTTCAGGTCGGAACTATCTCGAGTCAGTCGTGAGCTCATTCGCTTATCCTGCATCGGTTCGGTACGAATCATCGTCCAGTTTCCGGTCGCAACGTCTATCAAGGCTGCCTTAACTCGGATTTGGACATGCTGAGTTTCATCAGGGATGACTCGCCCCAACAACGGAACCCAAGAAAGTTGTTTGGCCGCCTGTTCGGGTTCTGCCGCAGACTCGAGAATTCCCCAGTATACGAGTAATTTATGGGCACCTCCCTTGGCCGCCGCCATACGGAGGGAACGGTCGATACGGATAGGGGATTTGTTTTTTTGTTCCCGTCCATGCAAATGTTGCTCCTTGGGAGGAACCCCGGACAAAGGCACGACTTCTTGAAGAGTTTCGAGCGGATCCGACATCTCTTTGTCCGGGAAACGGGCTCCCGATTGAATGACGGCGAGAACATCTCCACGCTTCAATACCACAGGCTGTCCTTCTCTGGCAGCAAGAACGGCTGAAATATCCGAATCCGTAACATTCTCATCGATCCGCACCCCAAGCACCGAAAGTTCGTTTAACTCTCCTCGGTAGCCATCGTTGTCGGAATAGCCGCTTATGCTCGAAATCGATCGCGACCGGCAACCGCCAAAGGTCAGGATAATCGCCAACGAAAAAAGTATGGTTACAGATATTTTTGATTTCTTCATGTCTAGTTCCTTTATTGCTGTTAATTTAAGTAGTTCGTTTGTCTTTCTTCGCGAGCTTGGGTCATGCGTTTCATCCCTTCCTCGCCAAAGTAGCGCCGAAGGTGAGCATCGCTCATGTCCCGCATGTCCACCACAATTAGTCCGTCGAGGGCATTGGCAAAGTTAGGGTCCACGCCAAAGCTCACAAAGGAGCCATTTAACTTAAGGTAATGCTTCACTAACACCGGCACTCCCTTGCCATCCTGCTCCACACTGGAAACGATTGCAGAAATCTCCTCAATGCTACGTCCCTCGTCCCGCACCCAGCGCTTTAAGGCCAACGGCAAATGCGAACCGCGAAAAGGATGTTTTGCCCGAGCTCGCCTAGCCATATTCGGAGACCATTCCTTGCGGCGAAGGAAACGCGCCATGAGATTGCGAGAAATTGGGGCGTAATCCGCCGATATGCTAACTGGGCCATAGAGTACGCAGCAAGTGGGTCGGCGGTTAATGAATGCGCCGATTCCCCGCCAAAGCAAACCAAGCAACGATAACTTGCGTTGGTATTCGGGTCGAATGAAAGAACGTCCCAATTCCACCGCAGGTCCCATGGCCTTATAAAAGCTCTTTCTCAGTGAGAACAGACTACTTACGTAAAGCCCTTGCCTGCCTTTTTCCCGAAGCACCTCGTCGGTCACCGCCAAGCGGTAACCTCCGACAATTTTCCGAGCGTTCTCGTCCCACGCAAAAAGCTGGTGGTAGTACTCGTCGAAGGAATCCATATCGATGTTCTTGCCCGTCCCCTCCCCTATGTCCCGGAAAGTCAACTCACGCAGGATACCGATCTCGCGCATGATGTTCGGTATGTTTGTAGCTTGGGTCGAATAGACTACAAAATCTCCCTTGCGAGTCAGTTCCGCCTCTTCCGGCAGGTTCCGAACCTCTCGCTCCACGTCCTCGCGAAATGGATTCTTCGCGAGAGGCTCGAGAGTTTTCTTCTCTATCCGCCGCTTAGGTTGATTTGCCGTGCCACGCAAAGCCTCCACTCTGAGCCGAAGATAGTCGTTCAATTCATCAGCTCCGGAGAAATTTTGCAAACAGGAGGGAGCGAGAGACTCGCCCACTCGGGCCCGAATCACAGTCCTGCGACGGTTCCACAACTCCCTTCCAAGTAACAAAGTACGCAAGCGAGGATGCAGGCACCCTGCCCCTTGAAACCAAACACTGTTACGACCTTCGAAAAAAACCGGGACCACTGAGGCATTGGTCTTTTTCGCGATAGCCGCAACCGCCGGATTCCATGCTCGATCAGACACGCAACGAGCCCGCCATCTCCAATTGGAAACCTGACCCGCGGGGAAAGCCACTAGGCAACCACCGTCCATCATCCAGTGAACTGCCCCCTTCAAGGCAGAAGCATTTTTGGCGGATGCGTTTTCTTCGCCCAGAACATCCACTGCAATGAGAAAGGGACGAAAGGCATCGAAGCGTGCCAAAATGGAGTTGGCCAACAGTTTGCAGTCTGGCCGACGCTTGAGGATCAAGCTCATCAGGGCCAAACCGTCCAAACCACCGAGGGGATGGTTCGCCACCACCAACAAGGGACCCTTCTCGGGGATTCGATCCAAGTCTTTGTCGGACACTTCCAGTCGTGAACCCAAGGTTTCCAAGGTGGTCTCGAAAATACGCCCCCCCACCTCACCTTCCCGATTCTTTGAATCCGATTGATGATAAACGTCGTTCAAATGCGAAAAACGTAAAAAGGAAGACGCCAATCCCGAAAAGCGGCTCGACATCTTCCCGCCAAACAATCGGCCGCTGAATTCATTTAGGTTCAAAGGCTCTTCCTTACTCGGATTGAAATCAAACCTGTGCCGGCGTGAGCCACGTGATTGGAATATGTGGGCTTCTCGGTCTGTAATAGGTTTCACTTTCATGCCTCTCTATTCGCTGATTTCGCGCCAAGTTCAGAAGGATACCTACAAACAGGGCATTGCAGTTCTCAAACTGCTTCAGTAAAGATACTTATAACTTTTATACGATGACTCGAACCACTTAGTTTTAGAAATATACTTATCGAATAAAAATACATTTAACGTACAAAGCACAGCATATTACGTATGTTTCTCTTGCCCAACCATCTATTTGCTCTTTGAGTAGGTGCCATGACACCACTATTCTCCTCAGACGAACGTCGTTCGGCCGAGAACCTCTCAAGCTTGCTTGCCTGTAATCCCTTTACTCCCAAGCGACAAGAGTTGGAGAGAGCAATCTTGGGTCACGATTACGAGGACCCGAGTTCGCCAAACATCGGAGAACATAGCCGGCGTTTATTCAGTCCGAATCTAGTGAAACTAGGAGCGGCGGGAAAACTAGCCGACAAGGCTCGTGAAACCATCCTCCAACGCAAGGGTAAGGGAAAACTCCCGGCTAAGGACTTCACCCTCTATCGCGATCTCGCCTTCCTTGCCCTTTTCGACGAAGTGCGGGATTACTTCATCAAAAAAATCGAACTGGCTCACGAACGCGAAACAGAAAGTGAAAACCACGGGGCCTTTTTCCGCACCTTCGCCAAACGTTTCTCCTGGTTCTTTCCCGAAAAAGAAAATCTAACTCCCGTGGGATTTTCCGCACCCCACCTTTTCGCCCTGTTTTTTCAGGTCAGGCGCGCGTTTTTCCATATTTTCAATGCCATAGTCGGAAACTCTCCCGCACTCGAAGCCCTACGTGCTCGAGTCTGGGAGTCTATTTTCACACACGACATGCTTCGCTACCTACGTTCTCTTTGTGGTCGTCTTGGAGACATTACCACGCTCATCAGCGGACCATCCGGCACAGGTAAGGAACTGGTGGCTCGCGCCATCGGCCTTTCGCGCTTCATTCCCTATGATGAAAAAACGGGCAGGTTCGCGTCGGACTTCCTTGCCGACTTCCATCCCATCAACTTGTCCGCTCTCTCCGAAACTCTTCTCGAGTCAGAATTGTTCGGGCATGCCAAGGGAGCCTTTACCGGAGCGCTCCAAAACAGGAAAGGCTACTTTGAAACCTGTGGAATGCATGGTTCCGTCTTCCTCGACGAAATTACCGAGACAAAACCGGAGGCTCAGGTAAAACTTCTCCGCGTACTTCAGACCCGCCGTTTCCAGCGACTCGGGGAAGTTCAACCCACCCGATTCGAAGGCAAGGTGATCGCTGCCACAAACAGAGACCTTGCAGAGGAAATGAAGGCGGGACGATTCCGGGAGGATTTTTACTATCGTTTATGCGCTAACCGAATCAGCACTCCCTCACTAGAAGAGATACTGAGAGATTCGCCAGGCGAGCTCGAGCACCTCGTCGAATTCGTAGCCGGACGAGTAGCCGGTCTTGACGAAGCTTCTCCACTGGCTGATGAAACCTGCAATTGGATAAATCGCAAACTCGGTTCGGACTACCCTTGGCCAGGCAATTTCCGAGAACTCCAGCAATGCGTCCGCAACATCCTCATTCATCGTGAATACCATCCGGAAGAGTTATCTATTCCCCATTCACAGGCAGAACTGCTTGCGAACGACTTCACTGAGGGTTCCATACCCCTCGAGGAACTACAAAGTCGCTACGTCACCCTTGTCTACGCAAAGACTGGGAAGTACGAGGAAGTAGCTCGTCGACTCGGCATGGATCGCCGAACGGTAAAGAAGTACTTAGATGCGGAAATGCTTTCTACGCTTAAGGAAGAATAGCTTCGGAATTTCCAGTTTCGCGAAAGACCTCGCAGAATCAGTTCGGGAAAGATCGACTACCACCATCAATTCGCAGTAAGGCCGTCAGGGTCTTCCTTCGCGGGAGACTCAAAGGTCTGCAAAGCTTTGCCGTCCGCAATGTTCCATACGCGGAAAACGCCATCCTCGCCTCCTGCCACAGCAACCTTTCCATTACGTGAGACGTCCCCGGCATGCATTACGTCGACAACCCCGGAAAGATCACGAACATTCCCCGGATTCCCCAGTGGCACGCGAATGACCTTGGCCTTCTTGTCGGCAGTGGTGATGAGAGCGTTGTCGCCATAGCCTACAAAACGAATGGAAGTTATCTCCTTGGTATAGCCGCCACCCTTGCCGGCTCGGTCACCGTTCACAACATTCCAGACCTTGATCTCCTTGTCCGCCCCGACACTTGCGAGAACCCGACCGTTAGCCTGAAGACTTACTCCCATGACATGGTGGGTATGACCTTCGAAAGAATGGACAAGCGCCCCGGTCTTGATTTCCGTGACACGGGCAAACTTGTCGGCAGCACCCGATGCCAAACGCTTACCGTCGCGGGAAAACTCGATGGCATAAACGGTATCGCTGTGAACCCCGGGAAGATTATGGATCAATTTACCGTCTTCGAGATTCCAGACGAGTATTTCTCCGGTTCGGCTCGGATCACCACCACCACTGGCGAGGTGTTTACCATCCGGACTGAAATCGAGGGAAGTTACGCGATTCACAATTGGAGAGGCTGCCTCTTCTCCGCCGAGAACCTTGCTCAATTCCCATTTTCCGAAAACATCCCACAAGGCGGAAGTATCTCCCTTGGCGACACAGAGGCTGCCGTCTTCAGTAAAAGCAAGAAAGTCCACTCCGGCCTCGCTTAATTCGATCGACTCAAGCGGTTGACCGTCACCCGCATTCCACACTTGAGCATATTTACCGTCACCCGCAGCATAGAGAACCGCACCATCAGGAGAAAAGCCTATGGTCCGCAAAAGAGTTTTGGCGGCAACAGCGAGAGTCTCCTTGGAAGCTTTGTTTTCATCGGTTTCTCGTTTCTCGTCATTTTCGGCAGAGGTCTTGAAACCTTGGTATTCCTTTTCCTTGGCCTCTGCCTTTACGAGGTCTTGGCCGGCACGCTTCAATTCGCGTTCGAACTGCGCTCGTGGATTTTCAATATCAAGATATTCCTTTTCAGCCTTCGTCAAGGCAGCTTCCTTTGTCTTTGCGTCGGCGTCCGAGTCGGTTTTCGCCTTTTTTGAATCGTCTCGAAGTTTTTGGGCCTCGCCAAAGACCTTCTTGGTGTCCGCAAGAACCTTGGTCGCGTCGTCGCGCACCTTTCGGGCCTTGTCGGCAATCACTTTTTCGGCGACAGCCCTTTTC
>JACNJI010000323.1 GCA_014382645.1 Verrucomicrobiota bacterium
TGCCCGTTTCGGAGATCCCCTGAGCAGGTACTGGACAACCGGCGGGCGTACGCATCGGCGGGGTTCACCGCCACGCCCCCCACCAGCTCGCCCACAACACGATCATCCACGAGTATCTAGTCACCGAGGCCATCATAATGATTGGCGAGATCGGGGGAACCGCCGAGGAAGAAGCGGCCGCCTTTATCAAGGAATACGTCGACAAGCCCGTTGCCGCCTTCATCGCAGGTATGACGGCCCCTCCCGGGCGCCGCATGGGCCACGCCGGGGCCATCGTCTCCGGAGGTAAGGGCACCGCCGCCGCCAAAATCGAGGCCATGCAGGATGCCGGAATCGCGGTTGCCGAGACCCCTTCCCACATTGCCGAGGCCCTCTTCCGAGTCTGGAAACCCTGATACGGGTTCTGTTCGATTACGCCTGACGGCTGTCGGGTGGAGAACTTTTCGTCTTGTCGCCTTGGTTGCCCTACGTGTCCGCTGGATTGCCGTGTCGGGGGCTTCCCCTCCTCGCAATGACAAGGTGTGAAGTGACGGGCGTTGTGGTTCATCACGGTTTAGGGATTCCTTAAACTCCACGCTGTCATTGCGAGCCCGTCGGGGCGTGGCAATCCAGTCGGGATCGTAGGTAGGCTGCTTGGGCGATGCGGTTGGTTGCCCAATGGTTCCGCTGGATTGCCGCGTCAGGAACTTTGCCCCTCCTCGCGATGGGAGGGGTTGAAGAGTCGCCTAGATTTTGAAGTGGACGAGGTACTTTTCCTCCAAGCCGGCTTCGGGCAAGTGTTCCGCGAGATCCCATACCCGAGCGGGGCTGAGGCGAGAGGTTGCCAATTCCTCCGAGAAGTCGCCGCCTTTCCAGTAAAGGATTCCGTTGGCGGGCGCATGCTGGGAGCCTTTGCGTATCTTGTTGCGGATCCGGCGGTAGAAGACGGACAGGTCTCCGACGGCTCGCCCGAGGATGAAGTCGTAGGACCTTTTGGCGGGAAGCTCCTCGGCTCGCCCTCGAATAACCGTTACGTTCTTGAGCCCGAGGCGGGCGACCATGTCCTCGACGGCGACGATTTTCTTGGCGATGGAGTCGATGAGCGTGAAGTTGGCCGCCGGGTAGCAGATTGCTAGCGGTATGCCGGGCAGACCGCCTCCGGTGCCGACGTCGAGCAAACTTGCCTTGGGCATGAGGCGAAGGAACTTTGTGGCGATGAGACAATGGGCAAGGTGCTTGATCTCTATGCGTTCGGTGTCCTTGCGTGAGACGAGGTTTATCTTGGCATTCCACTCGCGGAGAAGCTCGGTGTAGGCGGCCAAGCCTTCCCATGCTTCCTTGGCAATCTCGGGAAACCACCGAGGGAGGGTTGTCCATGGATCTTCTTCCGGGTTCACTAGATCGGGTCAGGTTTTACTGAACGAAACTGTAACCTAGGCCACGTCGAAGGCGGGGAGGCCTTTTACGAAGTCGTCCATCGCCTTGGCCTGCGCAAGGAAGGGTTCGAGCTTGTCGAGGGGGAGCGCACAAGGGCCGTCGCACTTGGCTTGTGAGGGATCCGGATGTGACTCCAGGAAGAGGCCCGCGATGCCTTGGCTCATGCCGGCGAGCATGAGCTCGGACACGGCTTGGCGTCGACCACCTGCGGAATCGGAACGTCCGCCGGGGATTTGTAGGGCGTGGGTGACGTCGAAGATGACGGGGCATCCGGTGCGTTTCATGATGCCGAAGTTGAGGGGGTCGACCACGAGGTTGTTGTAGCCGAAGCTGGACCCGCGTTCACAAAGTATTAGCTGTTCGTTGCCCGCCTCAGCGAATTTGCTTATGATGTGACCCATCTCATGGGCGGCGAGAAACTGTGCTTTCTTTACGTTGACGGGTTTTCCGGTTTCGGCGAGGGCGACCACGAGGTCGGTCTGCCGACATAGGAAGGCGGGTAACTGGAGGACGTCTATGACCTCGGCGGCGGGGGCTGCCTGAGTGGGTTCGTGAACGTCGGTGATCACGGGCATGCCGTGGGTTTCCTTGATCTCAGCGAATATCTCGAGGCCCTCGGCGAGACCGGGCCCGCGAAAGGATGTGATGGAGGAACGGTTTGCCTTGTCGAAGGAGGCCTTGAAGACATAGGGGATGCCGAGCTTGGCGGCGACTTCCTTGAAGGCGGCGGCGATTTCCAGTGCGAGTGCCCTCGACTCGAGGACGTTCATGCCCCCGAAAAGAACGAAGGGACGATTGTTGGCAACAGGGATGCCGGCGACGTCGATGGTCTTTTGTTCGTTCATCCTTCTGAGAGGTCGGGTGCGGATCCATGCTCGGCCCGGACGTTAATGGCGATGCCTCCTCTGGCGTTGAAGCGTGCCTCGACCTCGCACCAACGCGGGGAGAGGGCGGCCACGAGGTCGTCGAGAAGCAGGTTGGCAAAGTGTTCGTGGAATACGCCCTCGTCGCGAAAGGTCCAGAGGTAGAGCTTAAGGGACTTGGATTCCACGATGCGTTCGTCGGGAACGTAGCGGATATGGATCTCTGCGAAGTCGGGCTGGCCCGTGACGGGGCATAGGCAGGTGAACTCGTTGGTCTCGAGCTCGACGACGTAATCGCGTTCGGGGTTGCGGTTGGGAAAGGTCTCTAGGTCACGCTTGGGGGCGGTTGCCCCTTCGCCGAGTCGGGTCAGGTCGGTATGTTCTGTATTTTCGCTCACGAGTTCATGGATTTTTCATGAGTATGGCAAAACGGCAACGATGAAGATTCGTCATGTGGTATTTGTTCAAGGTGCCGGGATTCCCGGGTTTTTGAGGGCTTTGCCTAACATGTCGAGGAATTCAGTTCGCGGCACCTCGCGCGCTCCTAAGTTGCCGAGGTGATCGGTGGGCACTTGGCAGTCGATGAACAGGAAGCCCTGTTGTCGGGCGAATCCCACGAGGTGAGCCAGCGCTACCTTGGAAGCTTCGGGTTCATGATGAAACATGGACTCCCCGAAAAAGGCTGCACCCAGGGAGATTCCGTAGAGTCCTCCCACGAGCTTGCCGTTCCGATAGCTCTCGAAGGAATGAGCGAAGCCTTCTGCATGGAGCTTAGAGTAGGCTTTCACCATGTCCGGGGCGATCCATGTGCCAGGCTGATCCTTTCTTGGCACTCGAGAACAGGAGCGAATGACCTCCTCGAATGCAGTGTCGACTCGGCTTTCGAAGGTTTCCTTCTTGAGGGCGGAACGCAAGCTCCTGGAGATTTTGAATTCGTCGGGAAAAAGCAGGAAGCGTGGATCCGGCGAAAACCAGTGCCACAAGGGTGGATCTCCCCAGGATTCCCATGGGAAAATACCGTTGGAGTAGGCGAGTAGCAGACGTTCGGTGGTTAGTGAACCGCCTACGGCAAGAAGTCCGTCGGGTGGGGGGGTGTCGGGATGAGGGAACCAGGGTGGTTCCGAGTCGTCGAGGAGGACGACGGGCATCTTTTAGGATGCCTTTGCTTCGAGAATGGTGACCTGTGGACGACAATTGAAGCGAAGCCCGTGGAGGTTGCCTACGCCACGGGTCACGTTGATCAAGCGACCTTGCCAGGTGTGCAATCCATCGACAATGGAGTGATCCTTGACGGGAGCAAACGGAGTGTAACCGACAAACGGAACTTTGCACTGGCCTCCGTGGGTGTGTCCGCAGAGCATAAGCTGCCAATCGTGATCGGCGAGGAAGGTCTTGGAGTCGGGGTTGTGACTCAAGACAATGACCGGAGGTTCCTTAGGGGAACGGGAACGGGTCGCACTAACCTTGCTGAGGCACTTGTCGGGGAAGCAGCGTTGGGCCCAGATATCGCCGAGACCGACCAAGGCCAGCGGCTGTCCCTTGACGTAGATAACTTGCCTGCGGTTTTGCAGGAGGGCTATCTTGGCGTCCTTCAACATGGCTTCCACTTTTTCAGAAGTGGGGTAGCCGGAATTGGAGCCCGCCCACTTTCCGCCATCGTGGTTGCCCAAGCAGGCGAAGGTGGGAACTACCTCGGACAATTTGGACAAGACTTCCCTGTAGCGATCAAATTCAACCTCGGTGAGCTTGCTCGTAATAAAATCACCCGTAATGAAGCAGATGTCGGGTTTCTCCGCGAGCCCGAGCTCGATCGCTTCCTCGACTAGGGAAAAGGGAACTTTGTCGGACACGTGAAAGTCAGAAAGATGCAGGATGCTAAAGGATCGGCGAACAGGGAATTGCGCAGAGGGTAAGGTTTCCCGATGGACCTCCAACCAGCCGGCTTCAAACTTCATGTAACCCCAACCCCCAAGCCCAACAACTCCCAAGCCCAACAACCACTTTAGGAATCGCCGGCGAAGACTTGGTGGTGTTAAGCGCTTTCGGTTTGCTTCTGCTAGGCTCGCCGCAAAGTCGGGAATATTTTCGTCTGTCATCTAGGAAACTTAACTACAAATACCTATTTGGCGTGGATCAAATCTTTTAGTTGAAGGAGTATGATGATAAATACCCAAGAATTAAGAACCCCTCCATTCTTTCTATTTCTTTTACTCGCTGCCAGTGACCGCTCATTCGTCTGTTGCTATGCCACCGGATTCTTCGAGCGAACGCAAGTTGTGAAGAAGATCTGCGGAATGGACCGACACTTCGGCTCCACTAGAAAGATCCTTTATTTTTACTTTGTTCGCAAGTACTTCTTCCTCGCCGTAGACGATGGCGAATTTAGCTCCACTGCGGCCCGCTTCCTTGAATTGTTTCCCGAATGCTTGTCGCTTTAGCGGATAAGCCGTGGAGTAGCCCGCTTGTCGAAGACGCGCAACGTCCCGAAGAGCTGTGGGCCGTTCGTTCTCGCCTGCCACTATGAATATCTCGGGGGCGTCGATGTAGTCGGGCAGGAGTTTCTTGCCGTCCAAACAGTCGGTGAGGGTGACATCTCCTATGGCGAAGCCGGCAGCCGGCAGATCCACGTTGCCGGAAAGCTTTTTTACGAGATGGTCGTAGCGTCCGCCGCCCGCCAGCGCTCTGGACTCACCGGAACTCTCGAAGGCCTCGTAGACGAATCCCGTGTAATAGGCGAGGCCTCGAACGATGGATAGATCGATGTCCACGCAATCTGCCGCGTCATGGGATTCGAGCAGTTTAAGAAGTTCGGCCCACTCACCGGCGCGTCTTTCACCTTCCTCGCCGAAAGAAACGAGATGTTCGTTCAAAGCATCAAAAGTTGAAACGGCCTTCATCTTCTCGATGCCCGAAAGAATTTCTTCGCCCCTGCCGGGTATCGCTCCCTCAATGCTTTCGAGAGTTTGCTCTGGTTTACGTCGTTCGCTTTTGTCGATGGCGTCGAGTAGGGAAGGGCGATGTTCGTCGCTTACGCCGAGCGAGGAAAGAAACAAAGCCCAAGTCACTCGATCGCTGAGGCGGACTCGAAAGTCGTTAGCACCGAGTCCACAAGCCTTTAAAATGGCTACCAGTAGCGCGATGAGCTCGGCGTCTGCAGCGACGTCCTTCTCTCCCATGACGTCGGCGTTGAATTGATAGAAGGCACGCAACCGTCCCTTTTGTGGACGTTCATAGCGGAAGTGCTCGCCGACGTTGAACCACTTGATCGGTCGTCTAAGCGAGTTTGCCCGGGATGCAACCATGCGGGCCAAGCTAGGAGTCAATTCCGGACGAAGAGCGACTTGACGGTCGCCCTTGTCCGTAAAGTGGAAAAGTTGTCCGACTATTTCTTCGCCTGATTTCTCGATGTAAAGATCGAGGGGTTCAAGCACGGGAGCGTCATATTCCCTAAAGAAGAAGGTGCGGGCGACGTTTCGGAAGATTCGAAACAAGTGGTTACGGCGCGAGCAATCTTCCGGATAGAATTCCCGAAAGCCTGGCAGGCTTTCAAACATGGTCGACGTGGTGCGTTGAGCGAAACGAGTCAGGAAGGATCTATCGCGTCCAGATCCAGATTGACCAACCCTTCCTTCAATTCCTTGCCCGCCTTGAACTTGACTACGGCGCGACGTGGAATGACTACGTCCGTTTGCGGGCGGTTTGGATTTCGCCCTACGCGGGCTTTGCGCACTTGAATTTCAAATACGCCGAATTTGCGTAACTCGATGTTGCGACCGGCAATGAGAGAATCACGAACAATATCCAAGGTCTGTTGGACGATCTGACGAACGTCCTCTTGTTTGTAATTATTGTTTTCGTAGATGCTTTGGACGATCTGCCGCTTGGTGAGGTTGTTGGACATGGCGGTAAAACAGTTTGTAAATGGGTGAAGAGGAGTTTAGGTATGTGGCTCTACACATAGACTTTTCTAAATCAACAACCTGTCAAACCCAATTTGTTTTTTTCCATGTCGAAAAAAGACGACGATAACCCTCTCGAAGAGCTCCAGAAGCAACTAAAGGACTTGCTCAACAATAAAAACGTGCAAGTTGCCTTCGCTCCTTTTATGACTGCCGGAGCCTCCGGAGAGGAGGCCGAAAAGGGAGACGATTCCGGCAGTTCGGGAGAATCCGACGAGCTGGACGAGGGCAAGTCTCGGGATGAGCGACTCGCCGGGATAAGGAACTTTGATCGCAAGCCGAAGGAGATTCGCGATTACCTCGACCGCTTCGTTATCAAGCAGGAACAAGCGAAGCGCGTTCTGGCGGTAGCCGTCTGCGATCACTTCAATCACGTCCGACGTTGCATCGAGGAACCAAAGCTCGCGAACCGCGAGTACATGAAGCCGAATTTGCTCCTCCTCGGTCCGACTGGTGTGGGCAAAACCTACCTTATGCGAAACATTGCCAAGCTTATCGGGGTTCCGTTCGTTAAGGCCGACGCCACGAAATTTTCCGAGACGGGGTACGTAGGCAACGACGTCGATGACCTCGTTAGGGATCTCGTCAAAGCTGCCGATGGTGACGTCGAATTGGCGGAATACGGCATCATCTACATCGACGAAATCGACAAGATCGCCTCGGAATCTTCGAAAGGTGGGCGAGATGTTTCAGGTCGCGGCGTGCAGATCAACCTCCTGAAATTGATGGAGGAGACGGACGTCAACCTGCACTCTCCTCAGGACATGATGGGGCAGATGAAGGCGTTTATGGAAATGCAAAAGGGTGGAGGCAAGCCAGGCAAGAGCTCCATCAGTACCCGAAACATTCTCTTCATCGTGAGTGGGGCTTTCGACAAGCTGGCGGAAAACGTGAAACGACGTTTGTCCCTTTCCCGTATCGGCTTCGGTTCCTCGGAAGAGCAATCCGCCGATGCTCGCCCGGTTTCGGAATTCCTCCATCAGTCCGAAACCAGAGATTTCATAGACTATGGTTTTGAACCCGAGTTTGTGGGCAGACTTCCGGTTCGGGTAGCCTGTGATGAACTTACCGGCGAGGATCTGGCAAGCATTCTTCTTAGTTCCGAGGGTAACGTATTGGAGCAGTACCGGAGCGACTTCGCAGGCTACGACGTAACCTTCGACATATCGGAAGACGCAATTCGCAAGATTGCCGAAAAGGCCGCCCTTGAGCAAACTGGGGCACGCGGTTTGGTAACCGTACTCGAGCGCACCTTTCGTGATTTTAAGTTCGAACTGCCCTCCTCGGCGATTAAAAGTTTCGAAGTCGACGCCGAGACCATCGACAATCCCACGGATGCCCTTCAAGAACTGCTGGAAAGCAACAAGGACTTGCTTGACGAAGCCCTCTTGGGCGACGTGGATCGTTTTGCCTCCGATTTCTCGTTCAAGCACGGCTACAACCTGAAATTCCGCAAACCCGCCAAGGTCGCCTTGGCCAAGATCGCGACCAAGGAGAATCGTTCGATCTTGGCTATTTGCGAGCGCAAGTTTAACGATTTCGAGCACGGTTTGGGAATTATTTCCAAGCGTACGGGCAAGGTTGAATTCGTGATCGACAAGAAAGTCGTCGACGACCCCGACAAGGAACTTTCCGAGTGGGTCGTGAAAAGCTTCGGCTCATCCGAGCCTTCAGGTGACGAATCCTGATCCCGATGCCGTAAGGGTTACCTTCGAAGGCATCGCCCCACGTTACGATCTCGCCAACCATCTGCTGTCGGGAGGCTTAGACTTTCTTTGGCGGCGGCGTCTGATTCGTGAAGCCAAAGCAGAGCAACCCAGTGATGTTCTCGATTTGGCTACAGGCAGCGGCGACATCGCCCTTGCTCTCCGCGTTGCTTTACCAGTCGACGTCAAGGTGATGGGGCTTGATTTCTGTCCGCCCATGCTCGCTGAGGCCGAGTGCAAAAGGATCTCCGCCGGTTACTCACCGGATAGCCTTAGGTTTGTCCATGGCGATTGCTTATCACTGGATTTTCCCGATGGCAGTTTCGACCTCGTCACGATTGCCTTCGGATTGCGCAACCTGTCTGACCGAGCGATCGGTCTATCCGAGATGCAGCGGGTGCTTCGTCCTGGTGGGAGGTTGTTGATTCTGGAATTCAGCCAACCTTTCTTTTTTCTTCGCCCCTTTTATTATCTCTACCTACGAGGCATTCTACCGTTTTTCGCTCGATGGGTGACCGGTGATCGCCAAGCATACGAGTACTTGGGTTCCTCCATCTCGGGTTTTCCAGATCGGTTCGGTCTTGCCCAGGAGTTACGCCAGGCGAATTTCGGCAAGGTGAACTTCGTCTCGCTAACCGGAGCGGTCGTCGCCCTGCACGTGGGCGAGAAAAAGTAGCCTACTTTTCTTTTCCCAGAGCTTTTGCCAAAGTCTTCTCGAGTTCCTCGACTGTGGTGACGGGGAGTTCGCAAGCTTGGTTGCGGCAAACGTAAACGGCGGACTTACCTTTAACTAGACCTTGGTTTTGCACGAATGGGGCAAGCTTGGCTACTTCGGGTTCCTCATCGGCGGCAGGGCGGAAGAGGAGCACCTTGTTGGGCAGAAAGGACGAATTGATTGCCCTGAGCAGTTGCTCGGTGGCGTCTTCACCGCGCTTGCCTGCCACCACGATCTCCAGGCTTGGCCCCACAGCGAAGTCCAAGGCAGACATGAGGACGTCGCATCCGCTCGGACTTTTGGCGGCAAAGCCCGAGAATGCGGCAAAGAGCTTGTTTGCGGCTTCCTCGTATTTCTTGCTTCCCGTGATACGGGCGATGCGAAGAAGATTGAGAGCCATTACGGAATTGCCCGAGGGGATGGCCCCGTCGTAGATTTCCTTGGCCCGAACGAGGAGTTTTTCCCCGTCGTCGGCGGTGAGGAATAAACCGCCGTTTTCGGCATCGGCGAAATGTTTCAAGGTGATGTCGGTCAATTCCGCGGCCGCCTTCAGGTGACGATGGTGAAAGGCCGATTCGTGAAGATCGAGTAGGCCTTGGATAAGGAAGGCGTAATCTTCCAAGTGGGCAGGTAGTCCCGCTACGCCCAATCTCGAGCGCTTCAGCAGTCGACCATCCTTGCGGCGAAGGGTGGTTAGGCAATAGTCGGCTGCCTTTGTGGCGGCCTTGACGTACTGCTTGTCGCCCAGAATGCGACCACCTTTGGCGAATGCGGAAATCATGAGCCCGTTCCAGTCGGTCAGAATCTTATCGTCCTTCTGTGGATGGATTCGTTTCTCTCGAACCTCGAAGAGCTTTTTTCGAATCCCTTCCAGCTTCGATTTCAAGGGATCGATTTCTTGTTTTAGTTCGTGGGCGACGTCCTTGAGGCGTTCCTGAAGGTGAGGGATGTTCCCCCCGGTTTTTCTGTTGGCGGCTTCTTCCAAGAAATTTCCATCGGGTTCGAAGTTGTATATGCGGGCATAGAGGGTGGCGTCTTCCTTTCCTAGGGTTTTCTCGAGTTCGGCTATCGTCCAGACGTAGAACTTGCCTTCCTCGCCCTCGCTGTCGGCGTCCTCGGCCGAATAGAATCCACCTTCCGGGTCGGTCATGTCACGAAGTACGTAGGTGAAGATTTCTCTAGCCGCCTCGGCATACGATTCTTTTTTCGTGATCTGGTGACACTCCAAGTTGGCGATGGCGAAGAGGGCTTGGTCATAGAGCATCTTTTCAAAGTGCGGCAGAAACCAGCGTTCGTCCGTGGAATAGCGGTGAATGCCGAGGCCAACGTGATCGTAGACTCCGCCTTGCCTAATCTGCTCCAAGCTTTTCTCCACCATTCGCAATGCCTTGGCCTCACCGGTTCGGGCATAATAGCGGAGTAGAAAGGAGAGGTTGTGG
>JACNJI010000358.1 GCA_014382645.1 Verrucomicrobiota bacterium
AGGAATAGTATCCCCGCACAATAAATACAGTTTCATGGCTTTACGAGCTTGCTCAAAAATCATTACATTGAGATAAAAGTATCTTCGCTACACACTATTGGAGTATCCAAGTTGCCGCAGATCCATCGAGATCCATTTGATCGTCTTTTGGTTGCAACGGCTGGTTGGGAGAATATCACTCTTCTTACCAATGACAGTAGGCTTTCTTCGTACGGTTCGAGCGTAGAACTGGTTTGATTGAATCAAGTTCTTGATACTTTCGTATTATCAAGATTGAGATAAGCTTAGGAATGAATTTTCTGAAACTACTAGTTTTGAAATTTGTTTGAGTTTTCGAACAAGTAGGAATACCTTACATTATGGAAATTTCAAAGATCAGTGCAAAAGGTCAAACCACCATACCTTCGCGAATCCGTAAAAGGGCGGGACTAAGAGAGGGTGATACTGTTACCTATGAGGTTCGAGGGGATGGATTGTTCCTTCGCAAAGTAGAAGAGCAAGAAGATCATTATTTGAAAGGAATATCCGATTCTATGGACGAGTGGAATTCTCCTGAAGACATGGAAGCTTGGAATGACTTATAAGCAGTTTGAAGTATTGGTTGTTCCTTTTCCTTTTACCGAAAAATATTTTCATAAAAAGCGTCCGGCGGTCATATTATCAAGCGATGCGTTCAATGAATCCCATGATCATTTAGTATTGGCGATGATCACCGTGGCCTTTTCAAGTAAATGGGTGAGTGACGTAATGATTGAAAATTGGAAGGAAACTGGCTTGACTAAATCGTGTTGTGCGAGGTTCAA
This sequence comes from Verrucomicrobiota bacterium, assembly GCA_014382645.1. GTDB lineage: Bacteria > Verrucomicrobiota > Verrucomicrobiia > Opitutales > Seribacteraceae. The sequence goes on from JACNJI010000358.1 coordinate 804, forward strand.
GCTCTTTACCCTTCCTCAAACACTCATCATAAAAAATTTAGGCAAATTGGTCGGAGTAGACAGAGAAAAGCTGCGTTTTTCCATGGATAAGTTCCTGATGCAATGATAGAGTTGCATCCCTACCAAAATCCCAAGATGAGGGAAATCGAGGAATCAAAAACCAAGAGGGTTCACACTACGTAGAAATAGTTTTGGAATTGACGGATTTTGCGTGATATTTTATTCAATCACACTTTTGTGACCCCTTCCATTTACAGTTTGTTCGTTTTGGGTGCTCTTTTTTGCTGCGTGCTGACCCCTCTTGTTCGGCATTTTGCGAACAAGCACGGTTTTGTGGATTGCCCTCAGCGGGCAAGGAAGGTGCATAAGAATGCTGTCCCTCGACTCGGAGGCGTGGCTATACTCTTTTCTTTTATTCTGGTTCTGCTTTTTGGCGGATTAACCGTACCTGAGTTGAGGAATACCCTTTGGGGAGATTCTTATATCGGTGGGGTTGTAGTGCTGGGTTCTCTTTCCATATTCGCGATAGGTGTGCTGGATGACCTCAGTCGCCTTTCCCCCAAGGTCAAGTTGTTGGGTGAGTTTGTTACTGCCGCCTTGGTCGTCTGGTTTGCAAAGCTTGGGTTTCACGATGTGCAGTTCCTTGGTTTCGGCGACTTGTCCATACCCGAATGGATGGGTTTTGGTTTGGCTTGCTTGTGGATAGTGGGAATGGCCAATGCCATTAATTTGATTGACGGTCTGGATGGTCTTGCTTCGGGAGTCACCCTTATGGGATTAACGGCGATTGCATTGGTTGGTTATCTTGCCGGCATACCTCATGTTACTTGGCTGGCGACCACGTTGATTGGATGTATTTTAGGCTTTCTTGTTTTCAATAGCCGACCTGCGTCTATTTTTTTAGGTGATTGCGGTAGTCTTACTCTTGGATACTTGGCGGGGTGTTTGTCGCTGATGGCAAGTTTTCGTGGGGATGGTATGATCGATGGCCTCTTCCCCATTTTCGCCTTCTTCATACCTGTCGCCGATTGTGGTTTTGCCATCGTTCGGCGAACCTTGCGAGGGCGTTCACCATTTTTAGCTGATATGGAGCACTTTCATCATCGTTTGATGGCAAGGGGACTTTCCCATGGCAAAGCTGTTCTGGCTTTGTGGGCGGCTGCCCTGTGTTGTGCCTTCGTTGCGGTAGGAGCCGCCTTTGGCAGAGGAGATCAATTGACCGCCTTGCTCGTTACCTTTGGCTTGGCTGGTTTTGTGCTCCTTCGCTATTTGGGTTATTTCCGATTCGATTTTTTCGGAAAAGGTTTGGTTTCTTTGGTGCAGGATCGTGAGACTGCACGAGTTGCCGAGCAAGTCGTGAAAGAAGTGGAGGGCATGGTTGCTCTGGCAGATGATTTCGAGAATTTACCTCGTGCCATTGAGCGTGCTTCTGCTGCTCTTGGTTTTGCTGAAGTAAAAATGTCCTTTTTTCAGGAGGATGGCGTGCTAGGGGTGTCCCCTGATACATCCACTAGGCAAGTACGAGAAGTGATTCATTGGACGGACTCGAAATGCCCCGGCTATTTCCCCCGTGATCGTGCCTTCTCAGCCGAATTTCCTATAAACGGGCTTCGATATGTGTACGGTTCTATCAATTACCAATTTCTCGATGGTCGGCAAAACCTTGAAGTGCATGATGAAATTTTGCTTGAACGCATTCATGACTCAATTTCATCACTTGCCGGGCGTGTCCGTCGGGCCGAAGCCAAAGTTTGATTTTCTTTTTCGAACAAGTGATTCTGGGGAAATGAATCTCCTGTGTGATGCTCGCTTACAATTCGTTTGGAAACTATTCCATTGCTTATATTTAGCACACTGAAGTTACCCTGAAATTTAATTTATGAATATTGATCAAAGTTCCGTTCTCGTTATTGGAGGAGCTGGCTTTATAGGTAGTCATGTTGTTGCTGAGTTATTAAAAACTGATGTCGGAAGAGTCGTAATCTTTGATAATTTTGCTCGCGGTAAACTTAATCATTTAACTGAAAGCTTGGAAGATTCGAGATGTGAAATTTACTACCATGGTGGGGATGTTCGTGACCTCGATATTCTCAATGACGCGATGGAGGGTATTGACGGCGTCGTTCATCTCGCTGCTATGTGGTTGTTGCATTGCAAGGATTTTCCGAGAACAGCGTTTCATGTTAATATTGAAGGAACTTTTAATGTTCTTGAAGCTTGTATTAAGAATGGAGTGAAGCGTTTAGTTTATTCTTCCTCCGCTTCGGTGTATGGAGATGCGGCACAGGTGCCGATGACGGAAGAACACCCATTCAATAATCGCAATTTTTACGGGTCGACCAAAATTGCTGGAGAAGCAATGTGTCGTGCATTTTACGATCGTTATGGTTTGGATTATGTGGGTTTGCGATACATGAATGTTTACGGACCCCATCAAGATCAAACTGCTGCATATACGGGAGTAATTCCCATCATGCTAAACAAGATCGATGCGAACGAGGCTCCGGTAATCAACGGTGATGGATCGCAAGCTTATGATTTCATAGATGTGAAGGATGTCGCTCGCTGTAATGTCTTAGCCCTTGAAACAGAAGAATCTGACGAGTTCTATAATGTTGGAACTGGTGTCCAGACTAGCATTAGCCAGCTCTGTGACACGATTCTCGATTTAAAGCAGTCTGACTTAAAGGTGACTTACAATCCATACAGTGAGGACGATGCTCGTAGAATGGTACAGAATCGGATCGGGTGTCCGGTGAAAGCGAAGAGGGATTTGGGGTTTGAATACGAGATCGAACTTAGAAAAGGTCTTCAGGACTTGATTGCTTGGCGAGAAGCCAACAATTGAGAAGTAATGACTAACTGCCCGATTTCGTCGGAGTTGAAATGAAAAAACTTTTTCTTGCCTATGAGGTTCTGAGTCCGAGGAGCAGGAAACGCTTTTTTTGGGTATTGGGGGTTTCGACCATTGGCATGGCTTTTGAGGTCATGGGTATCGGTTTGGTCATGCCATTGATTGACCTTCTCGTTAGGCCGGAGAGTGCTGAAGAGCTTCCGCTTTGGAAAGCTTTACTCTCTTATTTGGGCGGTGGAACCAATATTCTACTTCTGGGCTTGGCTTGTATTGTCGGGTTGTTTGCAACCAAGAATCTCTTCCTCGCATACCAAGTTAATCTGCATTCGAAGTACTCCTTCGGGGTGCAAGTCGAAACGTCTACCTATTTATTCGAGAATTATTTGGCTCGACCCTACGAGTTTTTTCTCAAGACCAATACATCCGAATTGCTTAGAAACGCAGTTGGCGAAGTTAACTCTTTCGTTGGTTACGTTTTGCAGCCCTTTTTGGTTATAATTACCGAATGCTTGGTCCTGTTCGCTATCATCGGTCTGTTGATTTACGTCGAGCCGCGGGCAAGTTTACTGGCAATTGTTTTCATCGGAGGATTGGGGTGGACTTTTCACCGATTGACCAAGCGACGAGTTGCGGATTGGGGGAACGAGCGCCAGCGTCGAGAAGGCGTGAAGATCAAGTGTCTACAAGAAGGTTTTACGGGCATCAAGGCGATCAAGCTCTTGAATGATCCCAGCTTTTGGAGCGAGAGCTTTAGGGAGCACGCTCAATTAGGCGCTGTTGCCGGACGAAAGCAATATGCGATGCAGCAAATGCCCAGGCTTCTCTTGGAAACCTTGGCGATTTTAGGCTTGGCCGTATTGACGTTGGGCTTGGTCTCGGTTGGCGAAGACCGTAACGCTTCTCTCCCGAAATTGGGAATGATTGCCTTTGGTTTGCTTCGAGTGATGCCTTCCGTTGCGCGAATCGTTCATTCCTGCCAGTCGGTTGTTTATGGTTGGCCTTGTGTCAAGGTTCTCAAGGAAGAGATCGGGGATTGGGAATCTCTTCCTCGAAATCCGAAAGAAAACTCCAAGTGTTCTTTTTCAGAGGCTTTTGTCATGGATAACATTTCTTTTGCGTATTCTCAAGGATCTGGGAATTCTCTAGTCAATGCAACGATCGAAGTTCACCAGGGTTCGTCCGTCGGGATCATCGGGGAGAGTGGTTCGGTCAAAAGCACTTTGGTGGACATTGCCCTAGGTTTGCTTCAGTTCGATGAAGGAGCGCTTTGGGTAGATGGAAAGAAAATAGGAGATGAGGTGAGCCAGTCTTCTTGGCAGAAGATGGTCGGTTATGTTCCCCAGGAAATTTACCTCACGGATGATACCCTGAGAAGCAATGTTGCCTTTGGGGACGATCCGGAAAAGGTTGACGACGAACGGGTTTGGCAATGTCTTGAAGACGCGAGCTTGCATGAGTTCGTCAAGGAATTGCCTTTGGAGTTGAACACGATGATGGGAGAACGGGGAACCAGATTAAGCGGCGGGCAGAGACAACGTGTAGGAATTGCTCGGGCCCTTTACCGCGACCCCAGTTTCATTGTTTTTGATGAGGCGACTAGTTCGCTTGATTCCGAAACGGAGCAGAGTGTCATGCAAACTGTTCGAGATTTACAAAAGACCAAGACGTTCCTTATCGTCGCCCATCGACTCAGTACGTTGAAAAATTGTGATGTGATTTACAAAATTAAAGACGGTCAAGTCGTCGCCAGCGGAAGTTTTGATGAAATGGCTGAGGTCTAGACCTTCCAAGGATCGATCCGATGAAGTATTTGAACTAAGATAAGGGAAGGACGAGAAAAGATATGTGCGGAATTGCCGGGTTTATTCATCTTAACAACCAATCGGTTGAAGGTGGCAGCAAGATACTGACTTGCATGGGCGAACTTTTGGCTCATCGCGGGCCCGATGGCGAGGGATCATGGTTGGATGACTCGGGGAAGGTCGGACTGGCCCATCGTCGCCTAGCCATTATCGATTTAAGTTCGTCCGGGGCCCAGCCCATGAAAGGCAGGAATGGAACTCTCATCACCTTGAACGGAGAGATTTACAACTATCTTGAATTGCAAGAGTCTTTGAGCGGCAGTTGGAATTTTTCATCTGATTCCGATACGGAAACCGTTCTAGCGTCCTATGACAGATACGAGGAAGAGTGCGTAGATCACCTCCGAGGCATGTTCTCCTTTGCGATTTGGGACGATAGAAAGCAAAGGCTTTTTTGTGCGAGGGATCGCTTTGGCATCAAGCCCTTTTACTACGCGACGGTTGACGACGTCTTCTACTTCGCCTCGGAAGCCAAGGCTCTTCTGCCTGTCTTGCCCGATATCGAGACCGATGGCGAGGCGATGGCCGAGTACCTGACCTTTAACTTCGTAATCGGCGAAAATACTTTGTTCAAGGGAATCAAGCAATTGCTTCCCGGTCATGGCTTGATGATTAAGGGAGGCGAGGTGAGAACCTGGCGATACTGGGACGTTAACTATGAAGTGGATTGGAATCATGGGGAAGGTTGGTTTCAGGAGCGACTCCGCTCACTCCTTGACGATTCGATCGGCGTGCACCTTAGGTCGGACGTACCAGTTGGCGCGTACCTCTCGGGCGGAATAGACTCAAGCCTGATGGCGATCCTAGCAGCCCGCAAGGATTCTCGGAACAGGGAGGCGTTTCATGGCCGTTTTCTAGAGTATCCCGGTTATGACGAAAGCAATTTTGCAGAAATGGCATCTGAGGCGATTGGTGGAAATTTGAACATTATCGACATTACTCACAAGGATTTCGAGGAAAACCTGAGGAAAGTAATTTATCATTTGGATTATCCTGTGGCCGGCCCCGGGTCCTTTCCTCAGTACATGGTTTCCAAGCTTGCGGCGGAGAAGGTCAAGGTCGTTCTGGGAGGGCAGGGCGGGGATGAAATCTTCGGTGGATACGCCAGATACTTACTTGCATATTTCGAGCAATGTATAAACGCCGCGATTGATGGGACTTATAAAGACGGGAATTTTGTCGTAACGATTGAATCTATCATACCGAATCTGGGGATTCTAAGAGAATACAAGCCGATGATGCGTGAGTTTTGGAGGGAAGGTTTGTTCGGCAATCTGGAAGACAGGTACTTCAGGCTGATCGATCGCTCTTCGGATATGGACAGGGAGATCGATTGGGGGGAATTGGACAAGGGGCGTGTCTTTGAGTCGTTTCGCGAAATTTTCCTAAATAAGTCGAACGTCAGGAAAGGAGCGTATTTTGACCATATGACCCACTTTGACTTCAAGACTTTGCTGCCTGCCTTGTTGCAGGTTGAAGACAGGATGAGCATGGCTCATGGCTTGGAAAGCAGAGTGCCTTTTCTTGACCACGAGCTTGTCGAATGCATCGCCACGGCTTCGGCAGAGGTAAAGTTCTCCGGGGGGAATATGAAGCATTTGATCAAGAAATCCTATGAAGGAGTGTTGCCCGATAGAATCGTTAATCGCAGGGACAAAATGGGTTTTCCCGTTCCGTTGAAGGAATGGCTTGGCAATGAACTCAATGGCATGGCGGAAGATATCTTTCATGGAATGAAACAACGCAATCGCCCCTTCATCAACTCAGGCGAAGTGCTGGCCAACTTTCAGTCCGCCGGACGATTCTCAAGAAAAGTTTGGAGTTTGATGAGTTTGGAAATCTGGCACCAGACCTTTCACGACCAGGCATCCTATTACAAGTCCTTGATAAAGTAGGTTGCGTTTCTCTATTCCATGTTAACAAAAATCGCCGTCCATCTATCGAGGAAAATCAAGCGTTGGCTTGCCTCTGGAAAAGGATCCGCGGCCTACTGGAATGCGAGCTTGGTGGCCACTCGCCCATTCCGGACAAAACAAGAATCCCTTGAGCATTTCCACTGGAGAAATGCCCAATATCCTGGATATATCGATCTTATGCCTGTCGGTGGGCAGGATGGGAAAGTCGTGGTCGACTATGGATGCGGGCCGGGGAATGACCTTGTGGGGTTCTCCGTTTTTTCCAAACCTTCCAAGCTTTACGGAATGGATGTTTCCGCACCAGCCCTTCAGGTAGCAAGCCAACGAATCGAATTGCATGAAGCCCCCGTCGAGCTAGTTCAACTCGATGAGGTCGAAAACAAGCTGCCCTTGGATAGTGAGTCCGTCGATTATATCCACACCTCCGGCGTTCTTCATCACTGCCTTAATCTTGACCGGATCCTCGAGGAGTTTTATCGAATACTTAAGCCAACGGGTCAAGTATCCGTGATGATCTATAATTCGGAGAGCGTATGGTTTCACCTATATGTTGGCTATATGTGGAAACTGAAATGGAAAAAAAACAAAGATCTCTCCACTCGTGAAGCGTTTCGGTTGACCACGGACGGCAAGGAGTGCCCGATTTCTCGATGCTATGAAAAGAAGGAGTTCATAGACCTTTTCTCAAAAGCCGGCTTCATTGGTTCCCACACTGGGAATGCCATGTCGCTCCACGAGTTAGGATGCATGGATCATCGATTTGATGCCTTGGCAGACCGAAGCTTTCCCCCCGAACACAGGGATTTTATTTCCAATCTAACCTTTGACCCGCGCGGTTTTCCTTTGCATAAGGGAGAGATCGCAGGAATCAACGCCTGTTTTACTTTTAGCAAACAACAAATATCTGCATGAAAATATTAATCTCTGGAGGATGTGGGCAAATCGGTTCCCGCACAACGGAAATGCTCTTGGAGCGAGGCGACGAAGTCCTTGCTGTCGATAACTTTGCCACTGGCAGGCGAATTCATCTCCCGGAATCACATCCCGGTCTGACTTTCGTGGAGGGAAGCATTGCCGACAAGGAACTCGTTGACAAATTGGCCTCAGAATTCAAGCCCCATGCCATCGTTCACACGGCTGCTTCCTACAAAGATCCCGATGATTGGCACAACGATACCCTGACCAATTGCGTAGGTGGAGCCAACCTGGTCCGGGCCGCCTTGGCCAACGAGGTTTCTCGCTTCATTTATTTCCAGACTGCCCTTTGTTACGGGGTCAAACCCCTCGAGCAACCGATCACACTCAATCACCCGAAATTCCCGGCCAATTCCTCGTATGCGATCTCCAAGACCGCGGCCGAGGATTACATCGAGATCTCGGGTCTGGATTACGTGACCTTCCGGTTAGCCAATGTGATTGGCCCTCGTAACGTCTCGGGGCCGCTCCCCATTTTTTATCAAAGACTGACCGATGGGAAAAAATGCTTTGTAACAATGGCCCGTCGAGATTTCGTCTTCGTGGGAGACCTTTGCCGAGCTGTCTTGCGGGCAATCGACGGGACTGGTTCCGGGGCTTATCACTTTTCCTCCGGCAAGGACGTTGCCATAAAGGAATTGTATGATGCCGTGGTGGAGGCCATGGACTTGCCCGAGTATCCCGAACCCGAAATCCGGGAATTGGGCCCGGATGACGCTCCATCCATCCTCCTGGATCCGTCCCGCACCGTTGAGGATTTCGGAGAGATGGAGTTTACTCCTCTTTCTGAAACCGCTCAGGCTGGAATAGATTACTTCCGTGAGTTCGGAGCATCCGGCGGTTACACCCACTTGAAGCACGACAAGTAATCGAACTTTCCTTCAGTCTTTCACCGTGAACCTCGAGTGCCCCTTTCATGAATTCAGTCTGCCCGAAGAAGGTGGAGCATGTCCCGAGTGTGGATTCGTTGTCGAAACCACACTTGGAGGCAAACACCATTTCCGTCGAGTAGGGGAACCAAAGGGAATCTATGATTCTTACGAAGATGCCTATGAAGGATTGGCGGAGGATGATCTTGCTTCATCCATTTATGCAGAGGAATACCAACGTGACCTTGCTCGTGAAACATACTCGTGCATTGGTTCGGTTTCGGGGCTCGAAGTGGCAGAACTTGGCGTGGGGCAGGGCTTCCTCCAAAGGCATTTGCTAGAAGCCAAGCCCAAGAGTTTGCTGGCGCTGGACATTGCCGAGAACTATGTTCGGAACGTTCGCCATATTTACGAGAGTTCGGGAAACGAATCGACTTCCTTCCTTACCTCGGTCGGAAACGTGGAGTTCATGCCTTACCGAGAGAGTTTCGACGTTGTAGTCGCCACTGACATTTTGGAACATGTTCTGAATCATGGTAACGCTCTTTCTCGCATCTCTCGAATGCTGAAGACAAATGGCCGCTTTTGGTGTCGCGTACCCAATGAAGAGGTTCTGGGTCAATACAGCATATACAATGGTCAAAAATACGAGTGCGCGCACCTTCGTTTTTTTGATAAATCATCGCTCGGCGCCCAGCTTAAGGAAGCAGGTTGTGGTTCGATTTCCTGCAATAAGTTCGGTTTCCAGTCTCATCGCTGG
>JACNJI010000178.1 GCA_014382645.1 Verrucomicrobiota bacterium
TTCGGGATTTGTGTATGCTCTCGACGTGGCCGACGGTCTTCTCCGGTCAGGTCGGTACAAAAAAGCCCTAGTAGTGGGAGCGGAAAAACTATCGAGTATTATCGATTGGGAAGATCGTTCCACCTGCGTGCTTTTTGGCGATGGAGCCGGTGCCGCCGTATTGGGGATCGATGGCGACGGACCTCGACTCGAAGGTTTTCTATGTGGAGCGGATGGAGCCAATCCGTCTTTACTTTGTCAACCTGCTGGCGGTTCCTCCAAGCCGGCCTCGGTGGAAAGTCTCCAAGGCCGGGAACATTTTCTTAAGATGAACGGGCGAGAGATTTTCAAGAACGCTGTACGCGTCATGGAAGATGCTGGTAGGACTCTATTAGAAAGACACGGGTTGACACCCGATGACGTTGATCACGTCATACCTCATCAGGCAAACCGAAGAATAGTTGAAAGCCTTTCCCATCGCCTTTCCATACCGATGGACAAGTTTTACTGCAATCTCGAGAAATACGGTAACACTTCTGCAGCATCTATCCCTATCGCAATGGACGAAGCTAGGCGCACTGGTATTTTTAAGTCTGGCGAAATTGGTCTTTTGGTTGCCTTTGGGGCAGGCTTGACTTGGGCTTCGGCCATTTTACGCTTTTAGCATCACTCATCTTAACGAAAATGAACCTCTTACGCCTTACACCAATTCTTTTACTACTTGTTTCACTAGGAACTGATCTTTGGGCTGCCTCCCCCCGAGATTCCCGCCGCCGTTCCCCAGGGACTGAGCGACGGCAGCCCGACGAAAAGAATTACCTCTTCCAAGGCACTGGTATTTTTGGAAAAAATCGTGACCCCATCGAATTCGAACAAGCAAAGGGGTGGTTTCTTCAGGGAGAAGCGGAAGAAAAAAAGGGAGATCAAAGGAATGCCCTTGGGTTTTATGAAAAATTCTCAAAACGCAGAACCGATGCACGTTTAACCCGCGAAGGCGTCGAAGTGCAAGTCGGACCGGAAGCCTTATTTCGGGCAGGTCGAATTCTTGAGGGTCGAGGAGATTGGTCCAGAGCGTTTGACCGATTGCGCCTCATTGCTGAAGCTTATACCGAGTATGACTTCGACAAGGTTGCCGGTGCCCTTATGAGGCTCACCGAACGCTTAGCCAAGGAAAAGCAGCCTCGCAAATGGGGCTTTATCCCTCGTTTTCGTAGCGGAGAGCAGGACCGTCTCCGCCTCAACGAGATTGCTCGTCTTGCACGAGGTCCGAAGTACGCTCCACGAGCACTTACCGCTCTTGCCGAAATTGCCCGCAAGGACAATGAAGATGATGAAGCGATCGATGCCCTCGAGCGACTAGTGAATCTTTATCCAGAGAGCCATTACTGTGAAAAAGCTTACTATGACCTCGCTGTCATTCATGAGGCCATGGTGGCAGGTGCCGATTACGACCAAGGGGCTACCCTTAAGGCAGTGAATTTTTACGAAGATTATTTAATCCTTCACGAAGCACCCTCTCCAAGGTCGCGTCACGAAAGCAACGATGAGTTTGCCGCGAGATTAGCCTCCGCCAAGGAGAGATTGGTCAAAGCTGAAGAAGGACGGCATCGAATGCGGGAAGTACTTTCGGCGAGCAAACTTCGCGTTGGTCGATTCGTCGAGAAAAACGGCAAATTTTTCATTATGCACTGGAAAGAGCTAGGAGCTCGTCCTGCGCTTCAATTTTATAGAGAAGCTATTACGGTTGCTCCCGAATCGGAATCAGCTCGTGAAGCCAAAGCTCGGATTGCTGACTTGCGTGGCAAGGAATGAGCCATACCCGTAAAGCAAACGGGTCTAGCTATCGGTGGGCATCTTTTACGTCCCTTTATTTTCGTTTTTTCGGCATAACCTTCCTCCTCTTCTTCTCCGTCCTCGGAGGTTGCCGGTATGCCCTAGGTCCTGCAGGAAAACTTTCGTTTGATCGTCTATACGTGCGTGTCGTTCACAATGATTCACTAGCGCCACAGGCCGGGCCTCTACTGTCACGTGCTCTTCGCGAGGAAATCCTTCGTGACGTACGGACTCGGCTTGTGAATTCGCCAGAAGATGCGGATGCTATTTTAACGGTTCGCCTCATTGACTATGATCAAATTCCCGAAGCTTACCGCTCCGACGATACTGCGCTTGCCGCTAGTTTTCGATTGAGGCTTTTTGCTCTTGCCCACCTAAACTCGTCACCAAGCGGAAAATCACTATTGAAGGAAACACTCTTTAACTCCAATGCGTCCACCATCGCTTCAAGCCAGACCTCAACACCCGTTTCTCGTCAACCTATGATGACAACCTCTCGATCCCTTGCCCGACAAATTGCCGCTTTCGTAAACCTAACCGAATGGTGACTACTGACTTTGACGCTTTCTTCGGGGATTCTCGCCCTCGGATTCTCGCTCCTTCAATCCTTGCCGGAGACCATGCCGACCTAGCTGGCTCTCTTGCCGAAATCGAACGTGACGGCCGCCGCTGGGTCCATTTGGACGTGATGGACGGACACTTTGTTCCCAACGTCACCTTCGGTCCCCAGACAGTAGCCGATCTGCGCCGGCGAACGGATATTTTTCTAGATGTCCATTTAATGATGGAATGCCCCCATCAATTTTTGGATGCCTTTGCCGAGGCCGGAGCGGATCTTATTAGCATACACATCGAACCCGACTACGATCATGCAGACGCTCTCTCTCGGATACGTGCTTTAGGCAAGCGATCAGGCATCGTCATTAACCCGGATACACAGGCCGAAAAAGTCTTTCCCTATCTTGATGAGGTGGATCTTGTTCTTTGCATGACCGTGCAACCTGGATTCGGGGGACAAGCCTTTATGCCGGAAGTTCTCGACAAGGTCGGGATTTTCCATGAGCTTCGCGAAAAGGAAGGACATCGTTATCTAATCGAAGTTGACGGTGGAATAACTCCTGAAAACTTGCCACTTTGCACCAAGGCGGGAGTGGATGTCTTTGTGGCTGGAACAGCCTACTACAAGGCCGATGCGGCAACCCGTAAAGATTTCGCCGAACTGGCGGGCGAGACCGCCTAGACTCTTTTACAGCATAGGTGCAATTACCAGCGCCACAACGGTCATTAACTTGAGCAGAATATTGAGGGAGGGTCCCGAGGTGTCCTTGAGAGGATCTCCAACTGTATCGCCAACTACCGAAGCCTTGTGGGCTTCGGAGCCCTTTACCAGTTTTTCTCCGCCGACTTCGTAGCCTTCCTCGATCATTTTCTTTGCGTTGTCCCAAGCACCTCCTGCATTCGATTGAAAGAGGGCCAAGAGCACTCCCGATACGGTTACCCCGGCAAGGAGTCCGCCGAGCATCGTCGCTCCGCCAAGAAAACCCACCGCGACCGGTGTCATGACGGCAATCATGCCGGGAGCCACCATTTCCCGAATAGCGGCCTGAGTTGAGATCGATACGCATTCCCCGTATTCTGCTTCATCTATGGCTTTGTCGAATGCGGCCTTGTCCTCCTTATTCCAATCTTCGGAATCTACTCCTTCGTTTCGCTTCATGACTTCTAAAGCTTTCTTTAGGGCGGGAATGTCTCGGAACTGGCGGCGTACCTCATGGATCATCGACATGGCGGCCCTTCCTACGGCGTTCATTGCCAAAGCACTAAAGAGAAAGGGCAGCATGGCTCCTACAAAGAGACCAGCCATGACTTCGGGTTTGGTAATGTCAATTGCAGCTAATTTTTCCTCGTGAGTTTGGTTATAAGATGCCGTAAAAGCGGCAAAGAGCGCCAGTGCGGTAAGTGCCGCGGATCCTATTGCGAAGCCCTTGCCTATTGCCGCTGTTGTATTGCCGACTGCATCTAACTTGTCCGTCCGCTTGCGCACCTCGGCAGGTAGCTCTGCCATTTGGGCAATACCACCTGCATTATCGGAAATTGGTCCGTAGGCGTCGACAGCAAGCTGAATTCCTGTATTTGAAAGCATCCCTACGGCGGCGATTGCAATACCGTAAAGACCCGCAAATTCGTATGCCCCCATAATGGACGCGGCAATTACGAGGATAGGGAAAGTGGTGGAGATCATTCCGACTCCTAAACCAGCGATGATAGTAGTGGCTGCCCCCGTGACGGACTGCTCCACAATGGATCTTACGGGTTTCTTCCCGGTCCCCGTATAGTGTTCCGTTATAAGACCAATGGCCAACCCAGCCGCCAAGCCTATGATTGTAGCCCAAAACACGCCAATGGCCGTATACTCGATGCCGTCGATATGCCAAGTTTCCGGAAGGAGCTTGTTGATTACGAAGTATGAAGCTAGAACCATTACGGCAGATGAACCAAATTCTCCGATATTGAGAGCACGCTGAGGATCTCCGCCCTCGCGTACCTTGACGAAGAAAGTGCCAAGAATGGATGTTCCTATGCCGATTGCTCCTAGCACGAGCGGTAGCATTACGGGAGACATTCCTCCGAGGAAGTCCTGAAAGTCCGGAGAGCCGGAAACTAAGGCGGCACCAAGTACCATCGTGGCGATGATTGACCCGACATAGGACTCAAACAAGTCAGCTCCCATGCCTGCGACATCACCTACGTTATCACCCACATTGTCTGCAATGGTGGCGGGATTGAGCGGATGATCCTCGGGAATCCCAGCTTCTACCTTTCCTACCAAATCGGCACCGACATCAGCCGCTTTAGTATAAATTCCCCCGCCCACGCGTGCGAACAAAGCGATCGAAGAAGCCCCGAAGGAAAACCCCGTGATTACCGCAAGAGTCTTCGTAAGGGCATCCCCTCCCTCAAAGGCATTGAAGTGGGTTACGAAGTAGGCAAAGAGTCCGCCTAGGCCAAGAATCCCCAATCCAACCACCCCAAGACCCATCACGGCACCACCGGAAAAGGCTATTTCCAGAGCTTTGCCCAGACTTTCTCGAGCAGCGTTCGTCGTCCTCACATTGGCCTTTGTGGCTACACGCATTCCTAGAAAGCCAGCCAATGCGGAACATAGAGCTCCGACGACAAAGGAAACGGCCACCAATGGATCTGAGCTTTCATTTTCGTATCCGCTCCAAGCCAAAAGTGCAGCCACGCATATAACGAATATGGCCAAAACGCGATACTCTGCCTTTAGAAAGGCCATGGCCCCATCTTGAATCGCCTTGGCAATGTTCTGCATGCGTTCGGTTCCCGCATCTGCCGCAGTGACCTGGGAGGTTTTCCAAAATGTAAAAAGAAGGGCGACGACACCAGTCGCCGGAATCACATATATTAGTTCCTGTAAGTTCATTTATTGTATTAGTTTGCCAATGATTACACCGATGATCGCTTTTGATCGTTTTTGATCGTTTTTGACAGAAAGGCAATCAAGAAACTGAAGTTTTTTACCGCGAAAAGAAGGGACAAAACTAGGAGGACAAGATGTGGTTCGGTTCTTTGCTCTAACTTGTCTTGACTTAATTAGTAAGATAGCTGCCATAAGCACAAATAAATCCTTAGAGCAATCCAAATGTAACAGATCTCTTATTCCGCCTTGCAAAGAAGATCTTTTTTCCTAGGATTAAAGTCATGAATTCGCCCATCTTTAATATATGTCTGGCCTGTGCCGGCTTTTCTTTGACTTGTTGCACCAACACTTACGAGCACGCATCTCGTATGAGCCCTAGTCAGAGCGTTGCGATTCCGGCTAGCCAAGATGCCGTTCAGATAAAAGCCGATGAGTATGACACTTTTTTTGAACGTAGGTATGGTTTACTCTTCAAGACCTTTGCCAACGAACCCTTCTCCGGTCGAATCGTAACGATCGAAAATGAAAATGGTCGTGATTTTGTTGCGACTGACGAAACCTATAAAGCTGGGAAGCGAGACGGTCTTAGCGCACGCTGGTTTCCCGACGGACAAAAGATGTACGAACGTCATTATCACGAAGGGAAATGGCACGGGTTGGTAACTCGATGGTGGCCCAATGGACAAAAGATGTACGTTAGGGCGTATACTCACGGGCAGCGACATGGGCAAGATGTCACTTGGAGATCCGATGGCACCCAGATCGATCTTTCGATACCCGTAACTCCTGTGCCCGTCCGTACAAGTTCGCCGAGTACTGAGCTGGGCATTACCACCGATACATCTATTCCCGGAGGACAAACCACTCTTCCCGAGGTCGAAACCGCGATCGATCCAGTTCCATCCTTTCCTCCCATCGAACCCTCTTCGGTAACCCCCGTTACTTCCGGAACTGCCTCGGATGCCTTGCCGGGTCTTCCTGCAAATCCTGCAGGTTTAGATACCAGTTTACCTGTGACCTCCGGTTTTCCGGAACTGTCTCCGGTTCCAACGCTGGATCCCCTTCCGCTTACCGTAACGCCGACTTTTCCTTCACTTGACAATGCAACTTCTACCGGAGGTCTAGATCCATTTCCCGGCCCCCCGCTTGACGTCACCGATCCTGCAATTCCTTCCGACACACTTACTCTTGATCCGATTTTTCCACCACCACCACCGATCCCCTTCAGTGAAATTCCGCTTACGCCTCCTCCACTTGATTCAGGACTTCCTCCCTCACCTCCTCTACCGCCACCTCTTGACAATAGCCTTCCCGACTTTCCTCCTCTAGATAGCGGTTCCGTTCCCGAAAACGTTGATCCCCTTCCCGGAGCACCTTTGGATTTTCCTGCCCCCGTGGAACCACCTGCAGCACCTCCTGTTCCCGCCGGCGACCTTCCGGGATTCCCCCCGCTCGATTCTTCGGGTGCCGATCCGGCATCCTTTGATGCCTTGCCGGTTCCGCCACCTCCTGCCCCTGTGCCTGATTTCGTTTTGCCTCCCCCCGCACCTCCTCTTGATACACAAGGCGGAGATGCCGGAGTCCTTCCTCCACTTCCAGGTGCCACCCCTTCTCCCTCCGATTCCGGCGGACTTCCTCCCTTGCCTCCACTTCCCTAGGTTAAGTAGATTTCGTTCCTTGATATTAATGGTAAGGAACAGTGGATTAAGATTTCTGCATCCAGTTATTAACTACTCTATCTTGGGATTTCTCCTAATCCTGAAGAAACGGATTAGTTTCACTTTAGAGAAAAAGCTAAGTTGCGGTTCTCTGTGCTTGGAATGTCATGCCTCATGGCTATTGTGACCAAAATTCTTTTTTACCATTTTGAGCGAACCTAACGATTCTACTGACGACGGAGATCGTCGAGCATTCATTACCAAAGCAACCGTTGGGGTGTCTGTTGCTTGCTCCGTTTTTCCTTTTGCCGCAGGCGTTCCCGCCTTTCTTGATCCTGTAAGCGGTAACGGTGATGGTGATGCTGGCGAGATTCCTTGGTCCAAGGTGGCATCCTTTTCGGCATTGCCCGAGGATGGTACGCCAACGAGATTTGGCATTGTTCGTGAACGAGTGACCGATGCATGGAGCACCTTAACGAATGTTCCCGTAGGGGCGGTTTACATTGTTAAACAGGGCGATCAAGTGAAGGCCTTCAACCTCAAGTGTCCGCATCTAGGTTGCGCAATAGACCATCGGTCCGATCAAGGTGATTTCTTTTGCCCCTGCCATAATAGTTCTTTTGCGTTTGATGGTTCCGTTTCCAACCCCGCCAGTCCTAGTCCACGAGGGATGGATGGCCTCGAGACAAAAATTGAAAACGGATTCGTATATGTTCGTTTTCAGCAATTCCGCCCGAATCTCGCGGAAAAAGTGCCCCTGATATGAAGGCAATTATAGACTGGCTTGATGATCGTTCCGGTTTTCGGACCCTCATCAAGGAAGCCCTTTACGAAAAAGTGCCCGGGGGCGCTAGGTGGCGATATGTGTGGGGTAGTTGCCTAACCTTCGCGTTTTTCGCTCAAGTCGTAACAGGTACGCTTTTATGGATGTTTTACAGTCCCAGTGCACAGACGGCTTGGGAAAGCGTTTACTTCCTCCAATACCACGTATGGGGCGGATGGTTCCTTCGCGGAATTCACCATTATATGGCTCAGGCCATGGTTGTCCTGCTGGTCTTGCACCTCATGCAGGTAGTCATCGACGGAGCTTACAAGGCTCCTCGGGAACTAAACTTTTGGTTCGGCATTGCCCTAATGGGAGTTACTTTAGGTCTTTCACTCACAGGTTACCTGCTTCCTTGGGACCAGAAGGGTTACTGGGCGACTACAGTGGCGACCAATCTCATAGCCGAGGTACCTCTCGTTGGAGTTTACTTGCAAAAGCTTGTCGTTGGTGGAGAAGAATACGGGCACCACACGGTTACGCGCTTTTTTGCCCTTCACGCCGGGGTTCTTCCGGGAGCTCTAATTGCACTTGTTGTCGGCCACATTTACCTGTTCCGTCGTCATGGTATCCATGCCAAGGAACCTCGACCCAAACGAGATTCCTATTTCTGGCCGGACCAAGTGCTGAAAGATGCCGTGGCCTGTTTAGCCGTGGCGCTAGCGGTCATTGTGCTTACCCTATACTTTCATGGGGCTCCACTAGGCCCGCCCGCGGATCCCGCCAGCGCATTTCCGGCACGGCCCGAGTGGTACTTTCTTTTTCTTTTCCAGTTGCTCAAGTATGTCCCGGCTTTTTGGGGAGCTGTCATTATTCCCGCTTTCGTTGTGCTCTTGATGTTCGCCCAACCGTTTATCGGCAAGTCGGAAAAAGGTCACCGTTTCAACATTGGTTTTCTCTGGTGCTTATTGATCGGGGCGGGGGCTCTTACTTTTCTGGCCTTTTCGGAAGACCGTGCGAATAAGAAACATTTCGCCGCCGTTGAGGAAGCTGATTGGCTGGCAAAACGGGTTGTGGAAATAGCCGACAAGCAAGGTATCCCGCCTAGCGGGGCCGTCACCTTGTTGCGAGAAGACCATGAAAATCGCGCCCGACATTTATTTTCCTCCAATTGCGCCAGTTGCCATCTTTACAATGGGCATGACGGCAGAGGCTTTCCCGTGGATTCCAACCAATCCGCCCCCGACCTTGCCGGGTTTGCTAGTCGTGCATGGCTCGAAGGATTGCTTGATTACGATCATTATGTATCCACGAAATATTTTGGCGGCACCGCGTTCAAGGACGGAAAGATGGCGACCAAAGTGCTAAAGAAGTTTGGCGAGAAAGAGAAGGCCCTTGTCCCTAAGGTCGCGGCTCTCCTGTCGGATATCGCCGGCCTTCCTTACCAAGAACCACTATCTGAAAAGGAAAGAGAAGAAGGTTTCAATGTCTTCTTCGATGAATTAGGCTGTATCGATTGTCACGATATCGAAGATGAGGACGAAGGTTCGGCTCCCGATCTTACCGGTTACGGTTCGCGGGATTGGTTGGCCGCTATTGTCTCCGATCCCTCTCACGAACGTTTCTATGGCAAAGATAACGATCGCATGCCCTCTTTCGTTCGCGATGAAAAACTGACTGTAGAGGAAATTGGAATTCTCGTTGATTGGCTTCGTTCGAAATCATCGGCGGATTCTGCAGTTAGGTAATTCTCAATGACGCTTGATCTTGAACTTTCGGCCAATTTCGTTTTTTAAAACTGGCTTTGCTTCTTTTAAACAATCGTCAGGAAACCAAGTGGGAATTCACATCTCTAAAGATGGCCAGCAATATGGGCCTTACAGTCTCGAGGAAGTAGAGTCTTATCTCGATTC
The DNA here is from genome assembly GCA_014382645.1 of Verrucomicrobiota bacterium. Classification (GTDB taxonomy): domain Bacteria; phylum Verrucomicrobiota; class Verrucomicrobiia; order Opitutales; family Seribacteraceae. The sequence continues at coordinate 9,589 of JACNJI010000178.1, forward strand.
AGGCCAATTTGCGGTAACCGACTTTGGTTTGTCGGAGGGCGGAACCGAATGGCAACAACTTGGAGAAATGCTTTCCACTCCCGATTCCTCTGCTACTGCCGAGGAAAGTTCGTACGAGGAGTCGGATATTGATTACGAAAAGCTCAAACAATGGGAAGACCAATTCGAAGACTTTGAGGATGAGGGGGAAAGGATCGAAACTCCTGTCGCGTCTCCACCCGTACAAGTTTCCCCGGCGGTAGCCCCTGCTGCACCACCTGTCCGGCAAGCTCAACCCCCAGTTGCCCCAATCGCACCGCCCCCACCTCCCGCCGTTCCTCCCACTTATCCCCTTTACTTACATCCTCCCCCACAGTAACCCTCACCTTCTGCTCTTCCCCCCCTCCATATTGTT
>JACNJI010000335.1 GCA_014382645.1 Verrucomicrobiota bacterium
GGAGGCGGTCAAACCTGGAGCGGTGGCGGCGGTTTTCGGACTGGGGTCTGACTTTGGCTTGAGCGAAAATCCCTCGGATGCAGACAGACGTAGGAAACTGGCTGAATGGATTACGCACCCGGAGAATCCATTGTTTCCCCGTGTGATCGTTAACAGACTTTGGCACCACCACTTTGGCACCGGGTTGGTGGCGACTCCAAATGACCTTGGGTTTAACGGTGGACAGCCCAGTCATCCGGATCTTCTGGACTGGCTTGCCGGCGAATTGAAAAGGAACGGTTATCGGCTTAAGCATTTGCATCGTCTAATGGTCACCTCAAGTGCCTACCGGCAATCCTCCGTACCCAACGTCAGAGGTATGGCATCGGATGCGGACAACCGTCTCCTCTGGCGCAGGTCGCCTGTCCGTTTGGATGCCGAAAGCCTTCGGGATGCCATGCTGATGGTTTCCGGCAAACTCAACAGGCAAATGGGCGGCCCTGGTTTTCGCGACGTCAATATCCGACCGTTGGATGGAACAACCTATTACACGCCTTTCGACAAAGAGGACTCCGCCCTTAACCGCCGAACCGTCTATCGCTTCAGCCCGAGGGGCCGACGAAGCGCAATCCTAGATGCCTTCGACTGTCCGGATCCCTCAACCGCGGCACCAAGGCGTTCGGTTACCACCACTCCGATCCAGGCCTTGGCTCTGCTGAACAATGCATTTGTACTGCGGATGGCGGAAGGTTTTGCCACCCGACTGGTGAGGGAGGCCGGACAGGACATTACCGGGCAGGTGAATCTTGCCTATGCGCTTGTCTACGGACGAAAGCCGGATGCGGAGGAAACGAAACTCGGAGCATCCCTTGCCTCCGGGCACGGGATGGACGCGCTTTGCCGTGTCCTGTTCAACAGTAATGAATTCGTTGTGATAGAATGATGAAAACTCAACAAATGCTAGAGCGGCGTGAATTCTTGAACTGGGGGGTCCGTGGAATTGGTGCAACAGCCCTCACCAGCCTGTTGATCCATGATCACGCCCATGCCGCGACCGCTAGCCTCTTGCCGCATTATGCGCCCAAGGCAAAACGGGCCATTCATATTTGCCTGGTTGGAGGTCTCAGCCATGTGGATTCCTTTGACCCTAAACCGGAGCTGACCAAGAATCACGGCAAGGCAGCCAATCTTTCCGAGAAGCCTGATATTTTCTTTGGCAAGGTCGGGCCGCTGCGTGGGGCCGATTGGGAGTTCAAGCCCCGAGGACGGAGTGGACTCATGATTTCCGAGATGTTTCCGAACATTGCCCGGCATGCCGATGATTTGACCGTGATCCGGTCAATGGTGTCCCAATCCGCCAACCATACACCGGCATTGTTTTTCCAGAACAGTGGATTCGAGTTCAATGGTTACCCATCCATGGGGAGCTGGGTTGCATTTGGGCTTGGGGCTGAATCAGAATCCCTTCCTGCCTACGTGGTGCTTCCGGATGGACGTGGATCCCCGAACGGAGGTTCCTCCAATTGGACCAACGGCTTCCTTCCTTCACAGTTCCAAGGGACTCCCTTTAATGGTGGGGACCGCCCAATCCAAGATATTTTCCCGGCAAAAGAAATTTCCGATGCGGAAGAGGAGGCTTCACTCAAGCTGTTGAGCCGCCTCAACCAAAAGCATCAGGAGCGTACTCGCCTGGAAGATATGCTGTCCGCTCGCATCCGTAGTTATGAATTGGCAGCCCGCATGCAGCTTTCCGTGCCGGAAGTGACTGACGTGAGTGCCGAAAGCGATGCCACCAGAGAAATGTATGGTATTGGGAAGAATCCAACCGACGATTGTGGCAGACGATGTCTTCTTGGACGTCGATTACTGGAGAAGGGGGTGCGTTTTGTGCAGGTTTTTTCCGGAGGCCCAATTGCAGGTAGTCCGCGCAAGAGTTGGGATGCGCATGAGAACGTAAAGCAAAACCATGGGGCCGAGGCGGCCCGGATTGACAAGCCGGTTGCGGCTCTGCTGGCAGATTTGAAGCAGCGCGGCATGCTCGATGAAACCCTTGTCCTCTTTACTACCGAGTTCGGGCGTACGCCCTTTGCCCAGTCGGGTCGGGGCACGGTGGGTCCCGGCCGGGATCACAACAAGGGCGGTTTTTCCATTTGGGCGGCCGGTGGTGGCTTGAAACCGGGCATTGCGTTCGGGGCCACCGATGAAATTGGCTGGAGGGCTTCGGACAACCCGGTTTCCTGGCACGATTTTCATGCCACGGTCCTTCACCTTCTGGGGATGAATCATGAACGCCTGACTTTCTACCATAATGGTATCGAGCGCAGGCTTACCAACGTGCACGGTGACCCGGTGAAGGGCATCCTGGCTTAAGATTCTGTCCCTAAGTATGGTGCGGTTGGGTACGAAACGAAACGCACTCCTGAACTGTTTTGGCACCGTCAACAATGAGTTGTGTGGCAGTTGACGCAGCCCAACCACAAGCAAAGGGCAAGGAAACTAGGCCGAACATCATCCTGATCATGGCGGACGATATCGGGTATGCGTGCTATGTGGCCTATGGCGGAACATCCTATGAAACTCCGCGCATTGATCGTCTGGCGGCTAACGGCATACGCTTCATGCATTGCTATTCCCAGCCGGTTTCCACCCCGAGCCGTATCAAGATTATGACTGGCGTCAGCAATGTGCGTAACTATGCCGACTTCTCGATTCTCAAGAAAAACCAGCAGACCTTTGCCCACATGCCGAAGGGTGCCGGGGTCACCTTTGCCGCTTGAAATCGGTCGGGGTACCAAAGAGTTCCAGTTGCGAAAGAGAAAAACCAGGAGGTCGGTTGAAATCCCTAAAGGTATTACTGTTTGGATTGAAACAGGAATAGATAACAATCCGAAACCAAGGGCAGGCCATGGGCGGCACGGTGAAGTCAGCTTTTTTCACGGTGTCGTTTTTTAACTTTGCCCCGAGTTTTTTCAGATCTGCGGGATCGACTGAGCCGCCCATCGTGTCTGAGGTGAACGAAGTGAACGCCGCATTCAGCGGCTTGTCCGCTGCAATGCTTTGTTATACCTGTCGTACCGCCTGAACAAGTTCAAGAAGCCTAGTTGGAATATCATCATCACTGAGATGCTGTCCGATAGCATTGGCAAATATAGGCTTACTCATTTTCTTGCCTCGCTGATTTAGGCTTCTAATTTCTTTTGAGAATTTTTTCCCATTCTCTGCACATTCAGCACGTAATTTTCGAATTGATTCTACAGACCATGTTTCTGGTATTTCTTTCTCATATGACGTGAGATACGCCGCCCAAGCCGTATAAAGCGCTTCATCAGTAAATGCGTCTTCAAACTCTTTAGTTCCCACAATATACTTTCTGTCATCTGGGATTTGAAGTCGGTCTATCAATTCTGTTAATTCTGGCGATGCGTCATTATCAAAAAGTAAATGCACTTTCTCTGGGCTATGTATTTCAAGAAGGGCCTTTGCGAAACCTGGTATATTTGGTATGCCCTTGCAATTAATTATTTTTACAAGTGACGATGAAAGCGTCTCGTCAAATGCTTTAATGAAATATGACGGTATAAACTGTTCTTCAGTTTCTCCTTCGACAATAATTATGTGCTTGGCGAAAAACAAGTATGTATTCTCAATTCCTAACGTCCTGAGAATCCTATCCGCGTATTCAGGGTCAGATTTTATGTACTTAATCTTGCTATGATTATTGTTATTTTCTAAGAGCCTCAACTTTTTCGGCTTAACGGAATTAATTATAAATGGCGAATGCGTTGTTAATATAACCTGACTACCGTTTGCGGCAAATCCTTTAACCGTATCTAAAAACTCTAGTTGTGCTTTGACATGAAGGTGGGTATCTGGCTCATCCAACAAATAGATGGTGGAAGCATCATGTTCTATTAACGATTGCTCCTTTTTATACTCCAAAAGAGCCATTGTGATACGCCTCTTGGTGCCATCCCCTTTTTTATCAATAGACACCTCTTTGCCATGTTCCAAAAACTTGACTTTTGCATCAATATTCAAATCTTTCTTCTGATATATTGGCTCAATCTTTACCTCAGTTAAGTCTTTTAAAAACAACTGCATTCTACTTAGAACTCCAGTATCTTTAATGCTCTGCTCAACGTGAGCCGAATAACTGTTTATTTTATCTTTTACAAACTCCTCAATGGTTTGGTCTTTAGTGATTTTTTCATCCCATATTTCACTTTGCTTACCTTTTAAGAAGACCTCTTTGAAAAATCCAGAAACATTCTCAAAGTGCCTACCATCAAGCTGAATATTATTAAACGAAGGGAATGAAGCACCGGCTATTTCAATATCAGTACCATCAAATTTTTCTAATATGGAAGTTTTAAGATTGGTAACATTGGAATTAGATCTAACGGTTAAGCCGACCGTTTTAGCTGTTTGCCTGACTTTCTCTTGCTCGCCAATATCATCCAAGTTCAGATTTTCATCTGTAAGCCAATTTCTTATTTTTTCGATATATTCTTCTGTTGGGGTTGCAGTTAGGTTAGCTTCGATAATAGCGTCTTCATTTAGGTCATAGACTTTTCCAAACTTAAACTCCTCAGTACCTAAACATATTTTTATTTGGGTACGGTCATGATTGAAGTCGTCTTTCTCAACTTTTCTTCCTTGTGTTACCACCTTCAAGCATTCAATTAATGAAGATTTTCCCGCATCGTTTTCGCCTACAATCACCGTCAAGTCATCTTCGAATCTTACTTCAAAACCCAGTAAGCATCTAAAGCCATCCACAGTTAAATCTTTAATCTTCATAAGTCACATCCCTGCATGAATTGAGGTATAACGTCGAGGTGTATCACGGAGTGAAGCGTAGCGTAACGGAGTTGAATACCACCGACTGGTTATGCCTTCTCCCATGTTGTTTCGGTTAAGTCTTTTTTGTCACAAACGCTGACGAAGAAGCTCTCATCGCGATGACTCTTCTTCTCCTCGGCGTAATAAAGCCTGATGTATGGAAATCTATTCTTTTCCTTAAAATGGCAACATATCTGTGGCCACTCCCAATACTCATCGGCTTCCCATCTAATTCTATCGATGCTGCTGTAAGCGATTCTTCCGATGAGGTGAGTCATAACTGCGTCATCATCCCCCCTGTCACAATAAACCCATGTGTCTGCCTCTTTTCTTATGAATACAGGCCCTGCTACGCCGTCTAAACGGAACTCTAAATAGTCTCTGTGGTAATCGATTAATGCCGCAATCGTGTAAGGGGAGTCTTCCCTGCTGTGCTGCTCATCTGTATTCGGCATTTTCCTGAGGACATCACGAAGTATAAACTCCCCTAGATGTGAATTGAAGTCCTGCCGCTCCGCAAAATCTTTGATTTCATTAAAAAGCTTAGTCGCGTGGTCAAAGCTTTCGATGGCTGATTCTCTTAATTCTTTTTCACTAGGCTTAATCTTCCTGTAGACTCTAAAGAGCAAGAAGAGGATGGGTGCGCCAATAAACAATGAAAGGAGTGACAAGAATCCTTCATTTTCATTCGACCACTGGATGATGCTTTCGATCATTTAATTCTGCATAACGTAGAAGGTAGGCATAGAGTAGCGCCAGCGAAATCTATTGTCTATCCTGACTGGATCTACCCTTCATTTGGTCGAGTGGTTAAGTATTGTTTCCAGTCGTTAGATTCTGCCATCGCTTTTATTTCTGAGTTTCTCTGCTGTAGAAATGATTTCATGTATCTGGTTAAGAATAAATTTTCAGCGAGACGCCCTAATATTCCAAGTGGAGCCTCGAACTCGAATCGATCAGACATGATCGTATGATTCTCTTGGGTTTGAAATGTGTGTGTATGTCTCAACTTAGAGAATGCTCCCGAAATCATTTCGTCTTCAAATTCTTTTGGTTTATTCAAATGTGTCATTTTCACAGTGAGCTTCTGCTTGACCCCAAAGTGTGTAGCTTCCCAAGTTACCGTTTCATTTTCCTCCATCAGTCCGCTGGTCCTTCCTGCCACAGCTCGTTCTTTCGATTGGGAAGTAGAAGCGGTGTGCGCATCGACGCTCCTAGCGAGGTCAAAAACTCGCTCAATTGGAGCCTTAATGGAAGTTGTGAGTTCAATGACGGGCATTTTCTTTCTGTAGATCGTTTAAGTGTGCCGGGGCGTTAGCCGTTGCCACAACTGACTTGTTCGGTGGTTAGTTTGTCGATATAGCCGAGCCTTTCGACAATGAAATCGGCTCCAGTTGGTATCCAGCTACGCAGTTCTTCGCTACCTAAATGGTTTACGATGTTAATTTCATTTATAAGATTAAAAACGTTCGTAAAATCAACTAAGCCTCCAAGGACTGCCTCGGTCTCGAAACGTGGTGATAAGAAAGTGTCAATGTCTCGATAATTCGACTTTATCCGTTTTCGGTATAGCAGACAAAGCCATGAAGTCTTTCCTAAGGCTGAAGACACTCTCTCCCAGTCTTCATATCTAAACGATTTTTTCAGCTTCTTTCCGTCCTTGGTGCGAATCTTGAGATCTGGCTTCTTATCTTCAAGATGCATCTTCCTTGTGGATCGGAAGAAACTTATTAAATGACGCTTCACTTCCTCGATGTCTGGACCGTTCCACCGTGATGGATGAAAATCTTGGATCGTTGATGATATCCCTTGGGTCTTGAGATCTTTAAGGCCTCCATCAATGACGACATTTAGCTCGCCAAGCAAAGCCCCATGACTTGCTAAATCCGAAACTTTTTTCCTTACTGCTGCGTGTGATCTTTCAGTAAACCCTAAAGCTGAGAAGGAAGCTAATGTCGAATTGAACGCTGCGTAATAAGACTGAGGGAAAGCCCATTGAGCCACAAAGCCTGATCCGGGTCCTGAGAAATTATTCGATGTCGAACGCAAGAGTCGCTCGGTATTCCATGAATTAATTAAGAGCTGCCGAATGCGGGGGATATCTAATTGATTCTTTGATCGAATGCGCAGCAATGCTCTGTAGCGACTCAACGAGTCGGTTTGGCTATAACAATACTCTGCGTATAGACCAAGTGCCTTGAATTGATTGGCCGTAGTCAGAGCTGCCCAGTCATCTTCTGTCCGGTCTGGTTCTCTTCGAGGGATAAGCATTATTTATCTATTTTACCGAACAATGTCGTCTCAATACGGGGGGGGTACCTGCAGCGGGCTCTTTGTTCGCTCTTTTGCATCGCACTTGTAGATATCCACCCATTCATTATCCTTGCCAGTCATCGACCCTTGAATGGCCCAGGACTTGGGGTCTCTTCCGGGCATGTCCGGGGCAGTTGTTAGAGTAAAGTGGGTCAGGCTCGCAGGATTTTTGAGTTGAACAGCCAAATAGTAGGGTGCCTTGAGAGTTGGTCCTCCTTTGCCGCCGTCCTTGAACCCGACGTACCACTTGCGAGTCTCAGGCTTGTTGAGAAATAAGCTGCATGCCGGGGCACCCTGCCAGCTTTGGAACGGATGGGTTTGGTGCGGTGGGCTGCGGGTGGTGAAACGGGTGACATCTTCATGTCAATCCATCCGAAATTCAGGGGGCGCATTTCGTCTTCACTTAGTGCCTGCCCATAATTGACTCCCTCCTTTTCTACTATTGCATTAATCGGGTCAGTGAGGTCACCACCGAGCAAGCTGCTATTACCAGTATCGAGTTTGAGAGCAGCATTTGTACTGGGCCCAGATAGGATAATACAGGTAAGTGCGAAAACGGGAATCAAGTGGGTTGAAGGCATGGTTGAATACATGTTGAATAAGTGAGGAAACCTTTAGGTAGAGCCGGTATTTTGGAAAACCGGTTAATTATTCCGTGAGGTGTTTTGAATCGTGGAATCATGGCTTTCGGGATTGGAGTCGGGCACTTTTGGGAATGTTCCCGTAACCCATGGATGCAAACATAATTCCTTAGCGAATCACTTCGCCTTGTACTCCCACCGTTGCGGATGCCGCAGTTGCATTGCCCAGATTCTTGAAGTCCTTGAAGCTCCAGACAAGTTTCTTGTCTTTGGTGACCTCAATCAGTTGCGGGTTGTCTGGACCGGCGTGACAATTTCCTACAACGATATTTCCGTTCGGCAACAGTTCCAAGGAGGTAACCCAAGCAAGAGTGACGCCGGGAATATCGTTTTGCTTGAGGTGCCAGACGATTACCTTCTTGGGAGTCACTTCGAGAACCGAGTGACCTGATCCAGTGGCAATCAAGGTGTTCCCGCTTGGCAGACGAATGGCGTTGAATACTTGGTTGCCCCAACCTTTCGGGCCATGGCCTCCTTTGCGTGGTTTGCCGAACAGCGAAACTTGGTAATCCCAGACGATCCTTCCGGTGGGTGAGTATTCCGTGACTCGTCCTTCACCTTCATGACAAAGAAGGTAGTTTCCGTTCTTTAGTTTGTGCCCCTGCCGAACGTCGCGATGGGCGTTGAGTTGTTTGACCTTGTACTTCAGTTCATGTTGAATTTCGCCCGCCTTGTTGATCTCGATGATCCGGCCGATGCCGTTTTCCACGACCATGGTGTTGCCGTTTTCAAGTCTTTGAAAGGCGTGTACCTCGAGCCTCTTTCCTTCGTTCCCATTCCTGTTTTGGGCATCGTAACTCCAGACCGTTTTGCCTTTCGGGTTGACCTCAATCAGTTTCTTCCAACCGGACTGGCAAAGAACGTTGCCGTTCTGTAATTGTTGAATGCGGTGAACCGAGCCGGTCCTGAATGTCAAGAGGACATTGCCCACTGCGTCGTACTTGACGACCTGGCCCTTGTCGCTTGCGAATACGCCGTGCCTTGTTGATGATACCTCTGCCTTTTCCGCTGCATTTGCAATACACGCAAGCAGCAAGAAACCCTGAAGGGCGGTAAGAATTGTTTTGTAGGTTCGCATGTGAGTATTACCTTTGAATTTGATGTTAGAAGGAGAAAATTTCTTTTAGCTAGATGGGTTTCCCACAACTGTTTTGAAGTTGTCAATTTCAGTAAAACAAACTCGTCCGCAATCTCTAAATGATCGACTATTGAAATGAAACCTTAGTGACCGTCTCGAATTCCTTCCATTGATTCAATCTTACGGAGTATGACATGATCAAAAATAACATTCCCTGCATGTTCACTGCGCTTACGGCTCTTATGACGCTCCCTGTCATTTCAGCCAAGCCTGGCAAAGATTTCATTAAAATTTTCGACGGTAAGACGCTCGATGGTTGGGAGGCGATGCCGGCCAAGACGGCTTTCGCCTGGACGGTTGAGGCTGGTATGATCGTGGGGAACGGTGCCAAGGCCCGCAGTTATATAGTCTACCAAAACTCGGAGGTGGCAGACCTCGAATTGAAGTTCGCCTATCGCTTCCCGGGCAAAGGAAACAGCGGGGTAAGCATTCGGGCAATCGTCGACCCGACGGGCAAGCGTGGCTTCCAGAGCTATCATGCCGACATCGGTCATCTCGGCATCGGCCCTCAGGTGCTTGGGGCATGGGATTTTCATACACCGGGCCGCAAGGAGCATCGGTGTTTCCGTGGCGAACGGTTGGTGATCGACGAAAACGACAAGCCGACCTTAACTAAGCTCAAGGGAGCGGTGGCCAAGGATGATATCAACAAGAACGGTTGGAATGTCGTTCACGTTGTGGTCAAGGGCAACCAGTTCAAGTTTTCCATCAACGGCAAGCCGGCATCGGAATTCACCGAACACTTGCCCCAAAAGAAACGCCTGAAGAGGGGCATGATCCAATTCCAGCTTCATGATCCGGGCATGATCGTCCATTTCAAGGACATGTACTTGAAGGTCTTGAAGTAGGTGCTTTCAGAATAGTTCCGCGATTATTAAAAAAGTCCTTCTATACTTTCTCTTTTTTTTCCATCGGGTATGGTGCCTTAGCCGAGGAGGCCTACGAGATTACCGCCAAGGCATGGAGCGCATTGGGAAGCAAGAATTGGGATGCGGCCATAGCCCATGCCAACAAGGCGATCCGGACTTGGGGTCCCCAAGCCAGA
>JACNJI010000140.1 GCA_014382645.1 Verrucomicrobiota bacterium
TGCCTTGGCGACGAGATTCGCCTCCGACGGGAGGATGCGCTACGGTCAACGGATTCCCTCACGCACGCCACCATGCGTCTTTTCGCTCGGGAGCGAGGCATGGGCTTGCGGGGTCGCCGCAACCATTTCCATGCTCGGGACATCAAGGCGCGATCCTGCCATTCGCCATAGCCCTCCTTCCATTCGTCCGTCGAATGCCCCTTGAGGATTCCCATCTTGCGGCGAAAATGCAGGTTTACCCGCTCGATTTCCCGGCGAGCGACCCACTGGGAAACCCCCGCTCCCCATTCTTCCTGCATGCCACGGGACACACGGGTCAGTCTCTGCCTTTTCCCCGCAACCCTACGTCCCGATGGCGCTTTACCGTACGGATGGATTGGCTTTCTTGAGCTTCCCAAGCTCCGACCATACTTCAGCCTGAAGTCTTTCCGCGTCCTGCCGGCCCGCCGTTCGGCCATGTCGCTCTTCCGGTCTTTCACCGCAAAAGTGGAATGGAATGGGGTATCCTCATAACACCAAACCTACGGACTGCGCCGCATTGGTCAAGTGTATCGAAAAATGGTCACTCCATTTGAAACGACCCTTCAATTTCCCATGCAAAACATCTCGGGCAAGGAAGCAGAAGTCCAGATAATGAATCCAAGACAAGTCCTCCGGAAAACTGAATTTCAGTCGTTTCGAACGATAGTGGGTTCTGTCGACCAGAACAGATAGACGGGGAATTTTATAGTCTCGAGTACGAAGGCGGAAATCCCCCTGTCCGAAGTCCACCAGTTACCGGAGTCAAATACCTCGTTGGATGCTGCTGCGACTTGTACCTCGATGCCACTCCGGTCGAAAATCTTTTCGAATGCGAGCAAAGCCCTGCGGGTATGAAAACCATCGGTAACTATAATGATGCGTTCCCATTGCCGCTCTTTTGCAAAGACTAATGCATCCGCAGCTTCATCAAAGGTGGAAGTGGCGCCGTCTCCTATCGAGGGGATCACGCCAAAGGTGGCATTCGTCTCCGTGCCTTCGACAAACTTAGTGGCAAATTCCAAGTTCGAAATTACGAGATGCTGATATTCCGGTGCAACCGACTTCTGATCCGTAAGAAAAAGAGAAGCGGAATAACCATCTTTCCACATTTCCAAAGCCTTCGGTACTCGAGTAAGTTTCCCCCCGGACAGGATAATGATGGCGTCGGCCGACTTGGTCGCCGTATCCTTGATGAACCAATTGGCGTAACCCGTAAGCAGGGTTGCTCGAAACAGAATAGCTGACAAAACAAACAAGCAGATCCCACCGAAAATCCACCACCGACGACGCAAATTAAACCGTTTGCCTTTCGCCTTCGACATGTATCTAAACGAAGAGAAGCATACGAAACTAGACTTGGAACGCCCCTTCGATTTCCACGGTGACGTCACCCGGAAGCGAACCCATGCCCACGGCGCTGCGAACGCCGACTCCCAAGTCTTCTCCCCAGAGATCGCGGAATAGTTCACTGCACCCGTTGATGACTTGGGGGTGCTGCTTGAAATCCGCCGCGCAGTTCACCATGCCGAAGAGCTTCACCACTCGCTTAATGCGATCGAGCGACGCGGACAGCGAAGTTAATTCCGATAACTCCGACGATTCAGATCGTGAATTAGGCGAAAACCTAGAGGAAATGAACTTTGACGACAAATTCGCCGTTCTCAACGAAATGCAGGAAGACCTGCGCGAATACTATGAGGCTGAATACGAGGGCGAGTCCCAGTTGGCCAATTCGCAAGCCGATGAAAAACGACAGTTTTTCTTCGACTCTCTTGTCGAGGAAACTTCCCTTCAGGAACACCTTATGGGGCAATTAAAGCTTTCCGACGTCACCGAGAGCGAGCTCGAGGCTGGTCGCTACCTAGTCGGAAGTCTTGACGAAAACGGATTTCTGTCGGCCCCACTTTCAGATCTAGCGTTGACTTCGGAACTCCCTCTCGCTGATCTGCAAAACGCTCACAAGGTGCTCAAGACCTTTGACCCTTCGGGTATCGCCGCTACCGACCTGCGTGAATGTCTCTTGCATCAACTTGAGCAAAGTGGCGAAATCGATTCTCCAGCCTGCGTAGTGGTTCGCGATCACTTGGACCTGCTGCTTCGTCGGCGCGTACCCGATCTTGCGCGAAAGCTTTCCCTGCCCAATGACCATATCCACGAACTGATCGAGCGAATCGCCGAACTGGATCCTGCTCCGGGTCGGCGATTCTCCATGGACACAAACCATTCGATCTCACCCGACGCGACCGTTGAGCGGATTGGCGACGAATGGGTCATATCCCTTACCAACGACTTTATTCCCCGTCTTCGGATAAACAAGACCTACAAGGATCTCATTGCTAAAGGTAAGCTTGAACCCAAAGAGAGAGATTATATCCGAAATCAAATGCGATCAGGAAAATTTCTCATAAATGCAATCGAGCAGAGACAGAACACCATCGAGCGGATCACCAGAAAGCTGATCGAGCGTCAGACGGAATTTTTCGAAGAAGGTGTATCCAGCCTCAAACCCCTCACTATGGCCGAAATGGCCGAGGAAATAGGTGTTCACGAAACCACCATTTCTCGAGCTATCTCAAGCAAGTACCTACAGACTTCGCACGGGATCTTCCCCTTCAAGTACTTTTTCACCCACGGCTACGTCGGTAAGGACGGAGACCTCGTGTCCAACACGAGCGTCAAGGAACTGATTGGCTCCATCATCGAGAAGGAAGACCCTACCAAACCTCTCAGCGACCGAAAAATAGTCGATATTCTCGCCGAACGCGACATGACGCTCGCTCGTCGCACAGTGGCCAAGTACCGTGAGCAACTAGGTATCCTCCCGACCAACCTTCGTCGTCGCTACTAAAAGCCGCAAATGTCTCAATAATCGGCGATCTCCCGCACCATGAACACCGCCGACGCATTGTCCGGACTCCGTTTGCCGCTTCTTATCGACGCCTCCTCGCAGGTTCAGATCGGAATTCCCGACTCCAAGGGTTGGCTCAGCTTAGTAAGGGAGGAGAAACCAGCCTTGGAATCTCTCTTTGTGGCGATCCCAAGATCTCTCGGAGAGATCGATGCCTCCATCTCAGCAATCGATGCCATTCTATTTTGCGAAGGTCCCGGATCCACACTCGGACTCCGTGTTGCCGCGACGGCGGTAAAAACCATCCTTCGGGAAAACGAGCCATCCCCCACCCTTTTCACCTACAATGCTCTCGATCTCGCCGCCATTATGTCTAACGACTTCTCGCGCCCCATATTGGCACCTTTCAGGAAAGGGAAAAGATTGCTACGCAGCCCAATCTCGGGTTCCGCCATCGGCTCTATCGAAGTTCTCGAAGAACCCATTTCGGAATCACTCTCGAAGGAAGCCCTTCACCTTCCATCTCTTCGGGCGTGGGAAACTGTGCCCGAACACTTGGACGTCCTCGACTACGATATTTCCCGCATCGCCGGTCTCTCCGGATTAGCCCCGATCCTGCGACCTGCTGAGATACCGGAGGTTTTCACGCCTCTGCCTGCCGAGTTCCGCAAATGGGAACCCACCCGCAATCTATCGCCTAACTAGAATGGCATGCGTTGCTGGGCCGAAATTGACCTTGCCGCCCTCGAGCGCAACCTAGGACTGATCCGGGCCGCCTTGCCTCAAGGCATTCGCTACGTATCGGTGGTCAAGGCGGATGCCTACGGGCATGGCATCCATCCCACCGCGGCTCGCCTCATGCAAAGCGGGGTCGATCTCTTTGCCGTGGCCAATGTTCGCGAAGCCACTGAAATTCGCGAGATGGGCTCGGGTTGGCCCATTCTCGTACTCGGTCCCTTGTTGCCCGAGGAAGACCAATCCCTCGCCACTCACGATCTAATCGCCACCATATCCTGCGCCAATGAACTGGATCGCTTTGCGGCAGTTGCCCGAGAAGCAAGCAAAACGCTCCCCATACAGCTAAAAATAGACACCGGAATGGGCCGAATGGGAGCTTGGTGGGAAGACGCCGTTGCCCTTCTTCAAGACGCTCAGTCAAGACCCGAACTGAAACTGGAAGGCGCCCTCACCCACTTCGCCGACCCCAAGGACATTGAATTCACAAAGAATCAACGAAAAATCTTTCTCGATATCCTTCGAGAGCAAAATCTTCTCGGCAATCCGGATTTTCTGGTTCACGCCGACAATTCGTCCTCCCTTCGCACGCTTTCCTCCGACGATCCCTGCAATGCCGTTCGGATCGGTCTCCACCAGTTCGGAATCTCCCCACCCGCAGGTTCCCCCCTCGCCGATCTCAAGGTCGATCCCGTATTTTCCTTTCACGCCCGGTTGGCTCTGGTGAAAAATCTTCCTGCGGGTGCATCCGTCAGCTATGGCCGGGAATATGTCCTCGAACGGGATTCACGCATCGGCATATTGACCGCGGGCTACGGAGACGCCATTCCCCTGCCTTGCGGAAATCGAGCGGATGTCCTCCTGCGTGGCCGTCGCCATCCCATCGTGGGACGCGTGACCATGGATCAGACTCTCGTAGACCTTACCGACGCCGATGAAGACCTGCAACCGGGAGAAAACATAACGTTAATCGGTTCGCAAGGGAGTGAACGGATACCGCTAACGGAGCTTGCCGCTCATTCGGACACCTCCCCATGGGAACTCCTGTGCTCCGTCACCAAGCGCGTGCCACGCGTCTACAAGACGACGCGGACTTAGTCGGACCGTTTAGCCCGTATCAGAGGTCTACGTTGCCCTTCACCTTTTCGACGATGCCGTCTAGCTCGGCAATACAGGCGGCGCGACGGTCATAGGCGTGCTGCCCGTCCTCGGGGCAACCGTAAGGCGACACCCAGCCCATCCCCTTTTCCTCGTGGGTCTTGTGCACCTCCCGAAGCCAACCCGCGATTTTCTCCAGATTGGCGAGTATGCGATTACCTTCTTGTGGTTCCTCATGCGGATTCCCATAGGGAGCTCGGCTCACGACGTTGCCTTCCTCGTCCTTCGATTCCTCCCAAGCTATCTCGGCCGTCTCGCACGACTCCCAAAAATGAATCTTTCCAAAATCCACGCAACCCTCGGTCACCGCTTGAGCCATAGCCTCGATCTCGGGCACGGCCACCTCGGCAAAGGATTCCTCGCCCTCGTCATTCTCCACTTTCCTTTCGGCGTCCTCGAGCAGGCGAATCTTCTCGTCAAAGGCTGCGGCCACGGCCTTAACAAAAGAGTAGTTCACTTGTGCCTTCAAGTCCCCGTCGAGCATCAAGTCGACATAGTCGAAATCGAGTGCCTGAGAGCCTTGCGCGTCCTCTGCCTCGGATTCCTTCCCATTCTCGGCAATGGTCTCTTCCGGAATTAGGTCGTCGTCGTCCCGAATGGAAGAGCTATCGGTTTCAGCATGTGGTTCGTTCATATGGAGCAAGTAGTTAAAAATACTCTTGTTAAGCTGTTAAGGCGTTGCGGGCAATTCCTTTTGACGGTTCAGTCTGAAATCGGATTTCCACAACTTTTCATTTCTCTTTATTGGAATCGTGATTTAGAGAGAGGGTTGCTAGAATGTTTTTTTAGTTATGGGGCTCGGGTGCGGCGTGGCGGACAAGGGCGGAGGAGCGTTGGTAGAGTACGTCGAAGACAGTTCCGGGTTGGACGGATTTTCCTTTTCTGACGGCGTCTTTGTCGGTAGGCAGGTCAACCATCGTTACTTCGCGGATGAGTAAGTATTTGGCGGAGTAGTCCTCAAGGATGCCCCATTCCTTGCAGGGCTTGTCGATGGTTCCGCTTTCAACGACTATGTGCCGCCCGCGATAGGTTTCGAGGACAGGTTCCCAGGCGTTGGGTATGACGCCGGTTAGGGATTGGCTCATCTCGGAGAGTTTCTTGTCGGCGTTCTTGACGTCGGACAGGTTGCTGCCCTTGGTGAGGGCGCCAATGATGACGTTGAGGGACTGCCCGAAGGCATCGCGCACCATGTTGTAGAGGTTGAGGGAGGCGCGGCGGGGGCGATCGAAGAAGTTCGGGTTGCGGATACGGGCGAGGATTCGACGCCGGTCGGCGCCCGCACGGGTGTCCTCGGGGGGCGTCGGACGAGCGATGCAAGTGAGCTTGTCGACCTCGGCTTGATGAAGGACGAGCGAAGACACGAGGCCTGAGGCTTCTTTTCTGGGTTTGTCGTAGAGGAGTTCCAACCCGCTGGCGAATGGTCGAAGGATGCCGGCCCGCCAGAGACCGTCGGTGCGCCGCAGGAATACGAGATCGCCCTGAAACTTCTTAAGGCATGCGTCCCTGGCACGTCGCTTGAGAGCCGCACCGAGTAGAGCGGCGGCGAATAAAAAGATAACTGGAAGCCAAAAAGCGAGTGTAGTCATGTATTTTTTAAGGAAAATGAATAAGTCAAACAATAATGCCACTAGACTGTAGTCATGATGAGTGTATTTCATCAATTTTCATCCAAAATAATTATGGGAAGCAACGTTATTGATTTTTTTCCGGGCTTGCCGGATGGCGGATGGGTGTTTTGAATTAAGCCAATAATCCTTTTCGCCACCATGGTGATTGCCCAACGCCCAAGTCCACGCCTTTTACTTTTAGCGATCACCGCTTTCCTGTTCGGCTGCGGTGGCGATACGGGCGAAGAGGAAACCCCACCGGTAGACCCGGAATCGCCCGCGGTCAAAGAGCCGGCGACGCCCCCGAAACCCGTGGTGCCCGCGGCACCCCCAATCGTATACGTCGAGGAACTGGACCAATTCCAAGAGTATTTCAAGGAGCAGCACGACACGAGTGTCAGCCACACGCGAAAGAAGAACTATTGTAGTTTCACGGCGGGAAAGGCGGGCATGCCCATACGGATAGCGCTGTACGGCAAACCCCATGTCGCTACCTCGGACTTCTATGGATCCTCCATGAGCGGGGTGTTGCGTGAGGGCAATCCGGAGCGTGGTCTTAAGATAGCGAAGTGGAGCTTGTCCCGCGACGACGTAGTCTCCGAATTGGCGACACAGGGCTTGAGCGAGGTTGATTACGGCTGGATAGACGTAAAGTTTCAAGAACCGACAGCTCCACTTGAAATCGGGAAGAAGTATTTCGTGGTTTGCGAGCGGATTGCAGACGGGAAGCATTTTTTCGGTGCGTTTTCCTTCGGTGAGGGCAACCCCTATGCGGGTGGCAGGCACTGGCTGCATCCCGAGCATGACTTGGTGTTTCGCAGTTATGTGGGGAATGAAGAAAAACCAGTGCTCGAAGCACCAGAGACCAACGCCACGGAACCACCCGATCCGAAAGGGATTCCGATTACGCCATCGGTTCCTTCCCCGCAATATTCCGAGGACAAAAAGAATGTCGTCCCCCCTTTGGCTCCCGTTTCAACGCCACCTAGTCCAGTTGCTCCTGCTCCTGCTTCACCGGTCGCACCCCCGACTCCCGCACCACCTGTCGTGCCGCCGGGGCCACCTCAACCCAGACTGCGAAGTGTCATTCCGCTGGAGAAAGGGCCACTGGAAGAGATAGTTTTTCCTCGTAAATCGGGCGGGCTTGAAGGAACGAGGTCTTTGCCCTTGCCCTTGCCGCCTCCTCTGCCAAAGGCAAACGAAGCCACCGCGAACGGGGATCTCAACAAGACTAAGCGGCGCGGGTTATTGCCCGGCCTGTTTCCGCGCAAATAAGTTCGTTTGGCTTAGTGGACTCCGAAAGGGTTTATCCAAAGGCATCCGGCTCTATCTGGTGAGGAAACGAGCCAATCCTATTCTCTAATTAGTCTCCTTTTTTCTCGAAGTCTCGGCGGACTTTTGGGCGAACCGGACGCTCGGCCTGAATATCAATTACTTCATGATCATGCGGTATGGCGATGACTTCCTCGAAATCCTGATTTACTCGTCCCAGCATAAAAAAGCGCATTGCAGAGGCCATCCCCATTGTCATTCGACCCGTTAAGCCTGCCGAGAGGAGGATTGCTCTTGTGGGAATGGGCAGAGTTGGAGACCGTGAGTACGCCTCCCCTCGAGTTCGTTGTCACGCTGCCCTCGCTCCGGACATTGATAGGCAGGATGAGATTCAATACGGAGGTGGCGATTGCCAGCCTCGTTCGGGCCTAGGGCGGTTTTGATGACGTTTTCAAAAGTTTCCCTGAGAAGACTAAATACAGCGGGAGAGAAATAGGAGTTCGCCGCGCCTTCTGTTGGAAGCCCTTGCATGGTTTTTCGAAAATCGGGATCGTCGCGCAAGTTCGGTTTCGGGATAAAGAGTTTTTCCACGAAGTTCTTTCTCGTGGCCAAGACAAGCTTTCCGCTAGGTCGATGATGGAGTAGACGGGTTAGTAGACGGCAAATCCTTGGGCAGCTTCTCCTCCAACTGCAAGCCCACCTTTGCCTCGGACTGGCAATCCAGAACCCACATATTCGTCCATCTCACCTTGTGTCTTTTGATGCTGATTTCCATGTATTGTTGGCAGTATTGTTGGCAGTATTGTTGGCAGTATTGTTGGCAGGACAACCTCCTGAAAGTTGACATGATTTGAGATGAAATGACAATTTACTAATGCAACAAAAAAGCACATCCCATTGCTGAGATGTGCTTATTTACTGGGGAAACCGCTAATTCAATATGGTACCAAGGGTGGGACTCGAACCCACGACCCACGGATTATGATTCCGTTGCTCTAACCAACTGAGCTACCCTGGCACAAAGTAAAAGAAGACATGGTAAGAAGACGAAGAAAGAGAGTCAAGTTTCAAGCCTTTGGAGAAAAGGGCAAATGGGGGTTTGCCCTTTACGAGCATCCCGTTAGTTAACTATTTCGCAGTAAGTAGCTTTGAATATAATTCCATTTCTCATGTGAATCAAGAAGATCCCACAGTTCTAGTAATCGACGATGACGCCGAAATTCGGTACTCGATTGATCGAGTCCTTACTAAATTGGGGGTAAGGGTCACGGCCGCAGACAGTGGAGAAACAGGTATCGAGAAAGCCCAAACCGTAAATCCCGACATAATCTTTCTGGATAACCGTATGGGAGGGATTTCGGGCATCGAGACCCTGCAGCACCTTCGGACGGCGGCTCCGCAGTCTATGGTGATCCTGATGACTGCCTACGGCACCTCGCAAACGGCAATCGAAGCGATGAAGCATGGTGCATTCGACTATGTATTGAAGCCGTTCGACCTCAAGAAATTGGAGTCGCTCGTGGCCAAAGCCTTGCAGGCGAGCCGCGACATTCGCGCATCAGGTGAGAAAAACGATAATCTGCTGAACTCTGCCGATTATTCCGAAGGCATTGTCGGGAGCGGTGATGCCATGCAGAATGTTCTCAAAACGGTAGGTCAAGTTGCTGCCAGCGAAGCAACGGTCATGGTAACCGGTGAAAGCGGCACGGGCAAGGAATTGATTGCCCGTTGCGTACATCGTCACAGTCACCGCGCCAAAGGTCCGTTCGTTGCCGTAAATTGTGCCGCCATCCCTGAAAACCTCATCGAGAGTGAATTGTTTGGTCACGAAAAAGGTGCTTTTACCGGAGCGACGAACTCAAAGGCCGGTCAATTCGAGTTGTCCAGCGGCGGTACTCTTTTTCTTGATGAGATAGGCGACATGACCCTCCCTACCCAAACCAAGATTCTACGGGCTATCCAAGAAGGAGAAATTCAGCGAGTGGGAGGTACGAAGGTAAAGAAAGTCGACGTTCGCTTTCTCGCAGCGACTAATAAGAATTTGGTTTCAATGGTGAAAACCAAGGAGTTCAGGGAGGACTTGTACTACAGACTGAACGTAGTCACCATTGAGATGCCTCCCCTCCGGCAGCGGATGGAAGACCTTCCCGAACTGGTCGACTTCATCATGCATCGGCTGAATAAAGAAAAGAAGACGGGGGTAAAGGAAATATC